>JADGDW010000009.1:36079-48199 GCA_016744725.1 Candidatus Albibeggiatoa sp. nov. BB20
CTGTGAAATCAGGATCGTTTGGACATGGTGTATAGAAAAAACGTGCTGTAGTATCAGGCTCGCCTTGACACAATTGGTGAAAACCCTCATTGCCCATGTTATAAACATAACTGGCGTTGCCTGCTTCCAACAATGAGACACGGCTGATGCCTACCCCAACTGCTGTGATACTAAAATCTAAAAAGCCGAAACGATGGTAAATCGCTGACATCAAACCATCGATTGAACCTTTATAATTTTGGTCGCCACCTGAAATATTCTCCGACACCGTTCTGGATAAATAACCTGCTTGTATCACTCGATCTCCGACCGAAACACCAGTAAAACCGCTCAACCCTTCTGTTTCAAAATGCCCAGACGCATTGTTTAGAATTAAAAATTCTGCGTGATTGGCTGCTGACTGTTGCAACAAACTATTTTGCGCCAGCTCGGTCATATCAGTTTGTTGACGCAATTGGTTAATGTAAAGATAAGCACTACTTAAATCCGCTCCATCAAACACAATTTCTGCTTGCACAGGCGTAAGTGATAAGAGTGATAGAGGTAGCGTGTACATCACCGACTTTAAACGAAACATAATTTTTCCTACTTAAGAATATAGTTGCTACATAGTCTAGTTTAGTTTAAGCGTTAATGCCTATTTTTTTGGCTAATATGAGGCGTTTTTTTGAATCTTATTGATTTTTACACGATGATTTGGATTTGTGAAATAATGTAGGTTTAGAATTTTATTGATTAATTATTGTGACAAAAAACGATTTTCAACAGGTGAATCAAAAAGCATTGCGCTATTTAGCCAACCGCGAGCACTCACGTTTAGAGCTTCAACAAAAGTTACAAGCTCATGATTTTGACAGTGCAATAATCGATGCAGTTTTAGATGATTTAGCCACTCGTGATTATCAAAATGATCGACGCTTTGCGGAAAGCTATACCCGTTATCGAATCAATAAAGGTTATGGCGTGATCTATATTCGACGGGTTTTACAACAACGAGGTGTAAATACAGATATTGTGACCCCAGTATTAGCAAAACATGAGCATACTTGGTTTGATTTGGTGTGTAAGGTACAACAAAAACGATTCCATACTGGACCAAATAATCCACGTGAATATGCAAAACAAGTGCGATTTTTGCAATACCGAGGTTTTACCCAAGAGCAAATTCGTTATGCTTTTGATAATGAGTAGTAAATACCAGTGATAAAAACCTAGCCATGATGAGAGCATTGATAATTAATACTTTACTGTTATATTTTAAAACTAAATATAGGATAACTTTATGAATATTCAGGCATTACCTTTTCCTCTATATCGAGCAACCCAAGTCCGAGAATTAGACCGTATTGCTATTGCTGATATGGGTGTATCAGGTGTATGTCTCATGGAACGAGCGGGTAGTGCTGCGTTTCATTTATTAGAAACCAAATGGCCTAAAGCCAATCGGATCATCGTAATATGTGGGATCGGAAATAATGGCGGTGATGGTTATGTGTTGGCGCGTTTGGCCTTTCTAGCGGGTTATGATGTGACCGTGCTGCAATTAGGCGATATTAAAAAGCTCAAAGGTGATGCCAGAACCGTTTATGAAACCATGACAGAAGTTGGTTTATCAGTCCAAGTATTTGCTGAGAAGAAATTAAGTGTGGTTGATGTCGTTATAGATGCTTTGCTGGGCACAGGCTTAAACCGTGAAGTGAAAGGCGAATGGAAAGAAGTGATTGAAGGAATTAACCGTTGTCAATGTCCTGTGTTGTCACTTGATATTCCATCAGGCTTACATGCGGATACGGGCAATGTCATGGGAGCTGCTGTTCATGCTCAAGCCACTATTAGCTTTATTGGATTAAAACAGGGTCTATTTACCGCTGAAGGGCCAGAATATTGTGGCAAAATTTGTTTTGATGACTTAAAAGTGCCATCTGAAATTTATAAGCAAATTAAAAGTCACATTGTACGGTTTGATTATGATGCCTTAACCCATTTACTGCCACGTCGGTCGCGGGTGGCGCATAAAGGTAGTTTTGGCCATGTATTAATTATTGGTGGTGACGTAGGAATGACAGGGGCTGTCCGATTGGCAGCAGAAGCTGCATTAAGGGTTGGCGCAGGCAAAGTTACTGTAGCAACTCGAAAAGCCCATGCGATGCTAATTAATATGGGTTGTCCTGAATTAATGTGCCGTGGTGTTGAAACTCCTGAAGAACTCGCACCATTATTAGAATCCGCAGATGTTATTGCAATAGGGACTGGATTAGGTCAATCAGATTGGGCTAAAAATTTACTTGACACGGTGAAGTGTTTAGACAAACCCATGGTTATCGATGCCGATGGGTTAAACTTGACTGCTCAACATCCATTCCGTTTTAAAAATAGCATTATTACCCCACACCCCGGAGAGGCTGCTCGATTATTAGAAACGACTGTCACTGAGGTACAGCATGATCGATTTGCAGCAGTACAATCATTACAATTGCGTTTTGGTGGCGTGTGTATTTTGAAAGGTGCGGGTACTTTAGTGGCTGATCCCAAAGGTGGCATTGGGGTATGTACGGTGGGTAATCCGGGGATGGCGGTCGGTGGTTCTGGTGATATGTTAACGGGGGTGATTGCGGGTTTACTTGCTCAAGGTTTGAATAATGTGGCAGCGGCACGTTTAGGAGTTTGTCTACATGGTCAAGCAGGAGATAAGGCTGCTCAACAAGGTGAACGCGGTATGTTGCCCAGTGATTTATTTCCTTGGCTGCGATTTTATGCTAACCCTGAGTTACAGGAGCAAGCTGAACAAGCACTTAAATCTTCATCGGCTCGTTGTCAGTTTTCTATTACGAAATAGAGTGATTGGATTTGCAGTTCGCCCATTATCCAGTTTTGAATAATGGGCAGTTGTTAAGTTCACAATACATCTGTAGGTTGGGCTTCGTTCCTCAACCCAACCTACCGCGCTAATGTGGCCACATCATTTTACAAGGGCTTCTCCACAATGATTTTCAAAAAATAACCTTACCTTACATAGCAAGTTTTTTGTTTGATTTTGAGGGAAGTAATCAACTTCTTTATTAGTTTTTAAAATAAATTTAAAACCTTTTCCTTTTCGCGAATCATTGATTTCATAAATGTTTTCAATATCAGGTAAATAGATTTTCTTTATTTTGAATATATTCATGTACAGATATAAACATTCATTTTCAATTTTACAGTGAGGAAAAATAAACAAAAATATAATTTGTAAAACATTAAACAAGCAACCAAAAGCTACCATCCAATAGTAAATAGCCACTGCCATCTTCTGTTGATGATAACTCCATATTAAACCTATAAGAATTAGGATGGATATCATAAGCATTATTGGTTCATTCCAGTCTCTTTGCACTGACATATTGATCATAGACCCTGAATTTTGCCTCGTTCCTACGTGGCACGTAGGAATCCAGTCCAGACGCGTTGCGTCATGAGTCTACTCGACGTGCCACGTCGTGAACACATTCCCACAAAACTTATCTCGTTCCTACGCGATGCGTGGGAATCTAGTCCAGACGTGTTGCGTGTAGGTGAGTTGGTAAATTCCCTTTACTTAAATGTATCATACAAGCTAATTATTTATTATCTAAACAAGATTTAATCGCTTGAATAAACCGAGTGTTTTCGGCTTCAGTACCAATACCGACACGAATATATTGAGGCATTTGATACGCGGTAACAGGACGCACAATCACGCCTTTATGTAATAAAGCATGATAGATTTCATCACCATTGCCGACATCAACCGCAATAAAATTACCCACAGAAGGAATATAGCTTAATCCCATCGCATCAAATGCTTCTGTTAGCTGATGCATTCCAGCCTGATTCAATTTGATACTATCTTGAATGTATTGCTTATCTTGTAAAGCTGCCGTCGCGGCCACTAACGCGAATTGATTGACGTTAAATGGCTGGCGAACTCGGTTCAATAAATTAGTAACATCAGGATGAGAAAGTGCATAACCAACACGTAAGCTGGCTAAACCATAAGCTTTGGAAAAGGTGCGGGTCACAATTAAATTTGGAAATTCACTAAGCCACTGACTGGCATCTGGATAATCTGGCTCAGCCACATATTCAATATAAGCCTCATCTACAACCACGATTTTATCTTCAGGGACAGCGTGTAAAAATGCTTTAAGCTCAGCTTGCTTAACCCAAGTTCCTGTAGGGTTATTAGGGTTGGCAATGAAAATAACCCGTGTTTCAGGCGTTAAAGCAGCTTGCATTGCAGCCAAATCATGTCCCCAATTCTTGGCAGGTACTGCATTATGTTTCGCGCCAATTGCTTGTGTCACCAATGGATATACTGCAAACGCATGTTGTGAATACATTGCAGCTAAATCAGGTGTGAGAAATACCCGCGCAATCAATTCCAGCACATCATTTGAGCCATTACCCAATGTGATGCAATCCATATCGACCTGATGTTTGGCTGCTAATGCTTGTTTTAAAATAAAGCCATTGCCATCAGGATAACGGCCTAATTCTGGCAAGCTGCCTTGAATAGCTTGTTTAACATGGGTACTTATGCCTAAAGGGTTCTCATTAGAAGCTAGCTTAACCGCATTTTTAATGCCGTATTCACGTTCTAGCTCTTCGATAGGTTTGCCTGGCTGATAGGGCTTAAGACCTTGTACCCCTTGCTGGGCTAATTGGAAAGTATCACAACTCATAATTATTTCTCTTTGTTCATCAAATTGAGCAGGATTTTAGCATTAATTGTTAGTTAGCTCTAAATTTGTCATTGAAAATCTAATCCATTTTTTGTTTACGCTGCATTGATTGGTCATGAAAAATAGGGAATAGGCTATGTGATGATGTATTCATCTTCTATTTTTGAAATAAACTTATTCAAATCATTCAATTATACAAAACCATTATAAATTAACAGAATTGTTACCTATTATGATTTTTTTAATATTTACGGTATGATAGGGTTTATTTTAAAACAGGTTGAGGGAGATAATATGCAAAATGTAGATGGTTTAGATAAAGGCTTACGGGTTGTTATTGGTAGTGCTTTAGTAATGAGCGCTCTTATTTTATATATTTTATATCCTGAAGACTGGGCTAAATTAGGTATCTTTGCTTATATTTTTAGTATTGGTGGGGCTGTTGCAATGATAACGGGTTATGCTGGTTTTTGTCCTTTTTATTTACCATTTGGCATCTCTTCATCTCATCCTAATCAAAAGCTGGCTCAGCAACAAGCCGACAAGAAATAATCATTCACAACTTGTTATGAAGCACGCCTGAGTTTAAATAATTTTTGCCGTGCTCCAAATTAAGTTGTACAGTCTAAAAATCAACCCAAAATCATCAGCTATTTTATCTGCATTTCGCTGAGTATCAAGAAAGATAATGAGAAGATTAAACCCCTTTACCCCAATCTAATTTAGCACGTAATGTTGTGTAATGATCGTGACCTTGTGGATGAATCAAGCGGATATGCTGGCGCTTTTCTATGGCAACTCTATCCCCCGGAATCAATTCTTGACACAAAACTCCATCAGCATTGAGTTGTGCTTGTCCTGATTGTTCCTGCGCAATAGTGATGTGTACGCAACTATCTCCATCAATCACGATAGGGCGGCTGGTTAGGGTATGTGGGCAAATGGTTACTAAGACCAAGGCATTTAAGGAAGGATGAACAATAGGCCCGCCCGCAGAAAGTGAATAAGCGGTTGAACCTGTTGGAGTTGAAACCACTATACCATCAGCACGTTGTTGATTGACAAAATGACCGTTAACCTTGGTTTCGAAGCTCAGCATGTGCGACATATTCCAACGATGAATAACCATATCATTCAATGCATTACAATGAGATAAGCACTGTCCATTACGATACACTTCGCCATAAATTAAAAAGCGGTCTTCTTCAATGAATTGCCCTTCGAGTAGGATTTCATGTAAATAAGTATCCATCTCAGCAGGATTAATATCAGTCAAAAAGCCTAAGCGGCCTAAATTTACACCAAGCAAACAAACATCATGTTTAGCTAATAAACGTGCCGCTTGCAACAAAGTACCATCACCACCAATAGCAATGACTAAATCGCACCGAATGCCTAAGGCTTCCGTATTTGCTGCAACACTAATATTATGATGTGCTAATAGACGGGAACTCGGTGCATCAATGATAATTTCAACATCATCATAATTTTGTAGAATAACCACTAAATTTTCTAAAGCTGTTTTAACTCGTGGGTCGCCCCGTTTCGCAATGAGACCAATACTTTTAAACATAGTGCGTTATATCAACAAGAAACAAGTAGCGCATTGTACCGTAACAACCCTATTCTGTACTATAAAATTTTACAAACCACTCATGTGACAAAAAAATGATTCCTTCCCCTATAAATATCTAAATACAAACAGTTTACCTATTTTCCTTTTGAAATAGCCCCTAACGTCAAATATCTAACAGTCCATAGTCAAAAAAGCTATACTAATGCGCAATAACCTAATCTGTATTTAGGAGAAGATTATCGTGAATATGAATATATCAAAGTATCTGCTTTTTTTAATCCTGTTGTTTAATATACCCAATTTATATGCTGCTCAAGTGAATACTGATGTGGCGCAAGCAATTAATAATACAGGGTCTGCATACGTTATTATCAATTTAGAGGTTAATTTTGACTTTGAGCCTACAGATGAACAAATCCAACAAACCCGACGCTTACGATCATTAAAAGCCATTGAACCGCGTCCAGAACTATCAAAAACAGAAAAATTACAACGTATTAACCAAGCTGTGACAGCAGTTCAAGAGGAAGTATTGTTTGCATTACAGCATTTAGATACCAATCAATTTCAGCTAACAACCCAATATGGTTATATTGCAGCATTGGTGGCTGATATTGGGCAAGAAGCTTTAGCTATTTTGCGTCAACAACCTAAAGTCACGCTAATTCAACTCAGCCCACAGGGTCAAGCCAGTTTATCAACCAGTGTTCCATTGCTGAATGTTGATGATGTACACAGCTTAAGTCCAAGCAGCTATTCAGGCGATGGAATCAGTATTGCGGTGTTAGATTCAGGGATTGATACCGATCACAGTGATTTTAGTGACGGAGCTATCATTGATGAAAAATGCTTTGTCAATGCAGGTTGCCAACCTTCTAATGCCGATGAAAGTAACAGTGCTGAAGATGACTATGGGCATGGTACGCATGTTTCTGGCATTATCACATCTCCTGATGGTATTGCACCAGATAGCGATATTGTCGCAGTTAAAGTGATTGATGGTAGTGGTTTTTTCCAACTAAGTGACTTAATGTCAGGTGTGGATTGGATTGTTGAAAATTTGGATAGTATTAGTCCCGATATTCGAGTCATTAATATGAGTTTAGGTCTCACTGATCGCTACAGTGATGTCAATGAATGTAATTCAGCTTATCCTAGTTATACTGAAACCTTTAACCAATTAGCCAATGAATTTGATGTTATCACCTTTGCTGCATCAGGCAATAATAGCGAGGCCTCTAATATTGATTGGCCATCATGCTTAACTGATGTGATTGCTGTTGGAAATAGTAATAGCGGTGATACTTTGCATAGTACGGGCAATCGAGGCGACTTACTGGAAATTGTTGCACCGGGAGTAAGCATCGTTTCGACTGAAATGGATGGCACTACAAAAGCGGATACAGGTACATCTATGTCCTCGCCAATGGCTGTGGGTATTGCTGCATTATTATTAGAAAAAGACGATACATTAAGTGCTGCTCTTATTAAACAAAAGTTCATTGATACGGGTGTTGACATTATAGACAACTCTATCACTTATAAAAGGGTTGATGCATTAGCCGCAATTCAAGATGAAACAGCCCAAGCTCTGTTGCAATTAACTCAAGATTCAAGCCCTTATCTAAATGGCGAAACCTATGATTTAGGTGTACTGAGTCAAGGAGCAGACATTTCAGAGCAATTTAAATTATTTAATCTTGGTAATGAAGTGCTAGTAACCAGTGATTTTAGTTTAACGGGGGATACCATTGGCATAGAAGATTTTTTCCCTTCAGGTATCGCCAGTAATAGTGCTGAAACATTCACATTAAATATTCCAACTGACACTGAAGGTTCTTATAGTGGCTCGATTAACTTTGATTCCAACGACTCCAATAATAGCAGTTTTATCACAACATTAGAGTGGCTAGTTTGTGATGGTGAGCTGCCTGTCAGTAGTGATTTTGATGATCCTACAGGTTGTTGGAGTGCGACTGTTTTATATAATCCAGATTACGAAACGCCTCTAGCATCACCAAACGATTTTATTGATGATGCTGACCTTATCAAGCTTGTAAATAAAGCCAGTGAAATTAGCTTTCAATTTGAATCATCTCTGATTGTTAATTACACCTATAGCTTTGCCCAAGCTCAATTAACGACCTCTGCTTTTTCAACCACTGCTTATGAAAATGTTAGCCTTGATTTTGATTTTTATGAACGTAATGGTTCGGGTGATGATGATAAAATGAAGGTGCAATGGTCTACTGATGGTGAGGATTGGCAAGACATAGATGATGGTGAATTCAACTGTCAAACAAGTAGCTCAGCGGGTTGGAAACAAAAGAATCTCATATTCCCTGAAGAAGCTGAAAACGAAAGCACGATTTATCTTAATTTTTTATTTGAGGCTGATGGCAATAATGCGACTACAGGTAAAGATTGTTTTTTAGCAAATCTTGATATTACTGCTGACAGTGTTCCTGAAATCGCACTTTATGGGAATAATATAGAAATTACCAGCCCCGACACCACACCAGACACCAGTGATGATACTGACTTTGGAGGTGTAGAAATTGGCAATACTTTGAGCACAACCTTTAGCATTGCAAACGAAGGATTAGCCGATTTAAATTTAACAAACTCGCCTTATGTTACTTTATCAGGTGATAATGCTGACCAATTCTCCATCACTCAACCAAGCAATTCAGTAATTGCAGCCAGCTCAACACAAACCTTTACAGTTACGTTTTCACCTACTGCTGAAGGCGAGCAAAATGCAACTCTAACCATCAAAAGTGATGACAATGACGAAGGTACATATATTGTCCTAATTAAAGGTGAAGGCACTGTAGAACCTGTTTTAACCTTGAGTGTCGCAGAGACTGAATTTTTTGAAGATGATGGCAGCGATGTAGCAACAGGCACAATCTCTCGATTAGGAACTGACGGTGCGATAACAATCACCTTGAGTATTGATAATGATAAAGTTTCCATTTCCCCAAGTTCATTAACCATTGCTGATAGCGAAACCGAGTCAGATGAGTTTACGCTAAGTATGATCGATGATGATGAATATACAGGTAATGTGACCGTGGTCTTGACTGCTGCTGCGGCTGATTATGAAGCTGATACGATTAGTTTAACTGTGCTTGAAGATGACAGTAAACCTGTTGTAGTCGTAGAGGAAGAAGACACTTTCACATTACCGCCACCACAACCTGATTATGTTGCGGTCTTTATTGGTAGTCCTAATGGGCGGGTTATCAGCGACCCTGAAGGAATTGATTGTAATAAAGGTCAAGGCAGTTGTTGGCATATTTTCCCACGCATAGACCCTGAAACAGGTGTTACAACGCGCCTGACTTTAAATACGATTGCACCAGAAGGTTTGTATTTTGATAGTTGGACGGGTGATAGTGATTGTAATGACAGCAAGTTATATTTGAACGATACGAAAGGATGTCTGGCTTATTTCTACGGCATTCCTAATTATCAAGCTCCAGATGTTGAGCAACAGGCTTATTTTTCAAACATTGATTTTACCGCCGTGATTAATGAATCAAATAATATTTTGAGCCGTTTCGATTTAACAGACAAGCAAACGATATTAATAACTGCGACGGCCAATGACGAACAAGCCGACCCTGCTTTAAGTTTGGAACAAACCAATACCGAAAGACTGATTGCACAAAATGACAATTGGGCACAAGCGCTTAATCACATTGCATTAGAAGATATTATTTTACCTATTGCTGATAACAGTGCTGCATTATTGCAATATTTAGACGCTGATTATTATTCTTTAGCCATGACGGCAATTCAATCAGGTTTAGCCACCTTAGCGATTACACCACAAAATGATAAACCGAGCTTATCTTATATTAGTACACGTTTATTATTTACTGATGTGGACAATACCAAAGTTCGTTTTACACTTAAACATGTATCAAACACACAGCCTGTTTTGATTAAAGTTTGGGGTACAACGTCTGACTTAGACCCTTCCGTTGAATTGAGGTTTGGCAATAGAGTTTTAGCTAGTAATGATAATTGGCAAGACAATTCCCAAGCTAATGAAATTCCCAATAATGAGCAACCCAATGGTGTGAATGATGCGGCTTTGTTGGTGGATTTAGCCAATGCGGATTATGAACTCAATTTAAATACCGCTGGCAATATTAATGGATTATTGGTTGTTGAAATTCAACTATTAGATAATGAGTAATTCGACTATTGCTTAGGCGTTTGGAGTCAGTGTGCTGTGTATTATTGAATGGGAAGAGATTATGTTGAGCAAATTTTTTATTTTATTACTGGCGATGTTGCATTGCCCAGCTTGGGCAGCGGAACAATATGCTGGACACAAAGTGATGTTATTAAATTCATATCATGATGGCTATCCTTGGACTCATGATATTAGCCAAGGAGTACAAGACGTATTTGCAGGAACAGGGGTTGAATTGCAAATATTTTATATGGATACCAAACGTCATCGATTAGAGCATGAAAAACAAGCGGCTGGATTAAAGGCGAAAGCTGCTATTGACGCATTTGCACCTGATGTACTGATTTCAGCGGATGACGATGCGTCTAAATATGTGATTATGCCTTTTTATAAAAATACAGAATTACCAGTGGTCTTTTGTGGGGTGAATTTGGATGCCTCTGCCTATGGGTTTACAGAGAAAGCAACTCAGAAAAGTATTGTACCCAATATTACGGGCATGATTGAAGTGCATCCCACAAACTATCTGATTAAACATCTAAAGCATTATGCTAAAGGCGATCGTATAGGCTCTTTAAGTTTTGATGCAATTTCAGAACGCAAAGCCATGAACCACGCAGAGAAAACGTGGGGTCGTCCCTTTGATAAAGTTTATGCACATACGGATTATGAATCGTGGAAACAGAGTTATCTAAAGTTGCAAGATGAAGTGGATATGTTGTTTTTATACAATCCCTATGGTTTGACGGGTTTTGATGCTGAAGATGCAACTCAGTTTATTGATGAACATATTAAAATCCCGATTGGAACGACTTTACCTGCAAGAATGCCATTTTCAGTATTTGGAATTGTGCAATTGGGTTCAGAGCAAGGTGAATGGGCAGCTAATGCCGCTTTGCGTATTTTAGGTGGAGAACGCCCTAGTGATATTCCAGTCACACACAATAAAAGTGGTAAGCTTATGATTAATATGCGTCTGGTAAATAAACTTCAATTGAAAGTAGACTTGAAATTACTTAAAACGGCTGAGATTGTTAAGTAGTTTATTTTGGATGAAATAATTCAAATAGTTTCCATTACAATAGAACTTACAAATATCAGAATCACTGTATAGTCTTTTTATTTTAAAGTGATACAGGACTGGCAGTCCTCAATTTTAAAACTGATTGATATTTAAAGTATAAAAGGACTGCCAGTCCTAACACATGAACCAGAATTAACTATATAAATTAAGTTTTAATAACAAATATATTTTTATATGAAGCAAGGCTTTTAGGCATGACTCCCAAATTCTATTTGGGAGTAGCGAGAGCAGTCTGAAATCGTTTTTATGTTTAAAAGCCTTCCAGCAAAGTCTGCTTTAAAACCTCAGCGGGATAATCATCAACCACTAAAGATTGTCCGATACCTTTCATTAAGATTAAGCGAATTTTACCTGCTTGTACTTTCTTATCCACTTGCATCAATTCCAGCATTTGATCGGCTGTTACGCCGTCAGGAATTGTTATCGGTAAATTCATTGCTTGTAAAATGGCTTGGGTGCGTTCCACACTCTCAGCATCCATCCAACCCAAACTCTGTGACATTTTAGCCGCTAATACCATACCAATCGCGACGGCTTCACCATGCAATAC
>JADGDW010000286.1 GCA_016744725.1 Candidatus Albibeggiatoa sp. nov. BB20
GCTCAAGGTCAATTGATTCAACGTGGTAATAAGCAAGGTCAGTTTGTTGATTTAATTTATAACGATCAAGATCAATTGGTTAAAGTCACTGAGCCTTCAGGACGTTATTTGCAATATCAGTACACGGATGGTTTAGTCACGGCGGTTTCAGATAATGCAGCTCGTCAAGTCAGTTTCCAATATGATGCTAATCACAATTTAACTCAAATCATAGATGTACTAGGGCAAACAACAAACTATGTTCACAATGAGCTTGGGCAAATTGTGCGTGCAACTGATACAAACGGTCAACAAATATTCCGTAATGTATTTGATGAAACGACAAATTTAGCTATTGCACAATATGATGGGCTTGATGATAAGGCAATCCAATTGTCTTATGATGACGGTTCAGCTAATGGCTCAACCACTACAGTCACTTATCGTAATGGTCAGCAACAGGTTTATACGTTTAACGATGCGTACAAGCTGATGAGTTTGCAGGATGAATTAGGGCTAACAAAACATTATGCCTACAATGAAAAAGGTAAGCGCACTCAAGTTACTAATGCCAAAGGTGAAACCAAATACTTTGCTTATGATGAGCGTGGTAATTTAATCCGTACTACCGATGAAGCGGGTGCAGTCACAAGCTTACAGTATGATGCGAATGACAATTTAAGCCGTGTAATCAATGCAGGTAATCAAACTGTTGAGTTAAGTTATGATGCACAAAATCTTTTAATTTCATATCGTAATGCTATCGGTGAAACTACGAGTTATGAATATAACGCACAAGGTCAATTAACCGCTTCTAGCACTGCATCAGGCAATACCACTCGTTTAGCTTATGAAAATGGTTTAGTCAGCCAAATCACACAGCCTGAAGGACAAGTACAAGGTGTCGAATATGATGCTGTTGGACGCATGGTGGCGATGACCGATGCAGAAGGCTACACCACACGGATGGGTTATGACGCTAAAGGACGTGTGATTAGTTTAACCGATGCGTTGAATCATGTACGTCAATTTGCGTATGACAGTCGAGGCAATATTATTCAAGTGACGGATGCCAATGGTAATGTGACTCGTCGTGAGTATGATGCCAGTGGACGTTTAGTTGCTCAAATCGATGCCTTAAATAACACCACAAGTTATGAGTATGACGATGATGATCGTTTAACGAAAATAACTGATCCACGTGGTCATAGTAATCAATTTGTCTATGATGCTAAAGGACAATTGGAAAAGGTTATTAATGCAGAAGGGCGTCGTCAAATTCAGCTTTATTATGATGAATTGGGCAATGTGATAAGCCAGATTGATGCTTTTGGCGACCGAGTTGCAACCTTAACTTATGATAAACGCGGCAATCCCATTGCTTCAGAAAATGTTGCAGGTTATCAAACGCAATTTCGTTACGATGAATTAAATCGTCTGATTGAGTTAACCGATCCTTTGGGTCATTCGACTGAGTATAGTTATGATGGTTTAAATCGTTTGGTTTCTAGTGTCGATGCATTGAACGGTATTAGCAGTCAAAGCTTTGATGCAGAGGGAAATGCCAGTAGTTTAACTGATCCTAACCAAAATCAAACCCAATTTACTTATGATCGCAATGGACGTTTGATTGCTGAAATCGTTGCCACAGGTCATCCTGTGCGTTATGAATATAATGCCCGAGATTTGTTAACTCAAGTGACTAATGCTCGGGGTCAACAGCGTCAATTGGAATATGATGCAATCGGGCGTTTGACTCATCTCACGGATGTAGATGGCACAATTGAATATACTTATGATGCCAATGGTAATGTGTTAACCGTGGCGGATAGCTCAGGTACGATTAACCGCACTTATGATGGGTTGAATCGTGTCACAAGTTATACTGATACACGTGGCAATACATTGGATTATGTGTATGATGAAGTCGGTAATTTAACTCGTTTGACTTATCCTGATGGAAAACAGGTATTTTATGAATATGATGAGTTTAATCAGTTAGCTAAAGTCACAGACTGGGCAGGCCGGAAAACATGGTATTACTATAGCAATATTGAAAATCGTTTGTTAAGTGACATTTATCACCCTAATGGTACATATCAATCCCGAGACTACTATACTAAAACAGGCCAATTATCTCGTTTGTGGGAGATGTCTCCGCAGCGTAAAAGTATGTTCAAATATACCTTTAGTTACGATGCGGCTGGCAATATTATTGAGGAGATCAAACAACCTGAGAGTGCAATTCCTCAAGTTGATTTAGAGATGGAATATGGTGCAGCCAATCAATTAGCTCAAGTTCAGCAAACCCCAACTGTATTTGATAAAGATGGTAATTTATTGCAAGCGGTGTTAGGTGGTGAAAGCGTTGAGTTTAGCTTTAATTCACGTAATC
>JADGDW010000162.1 GCA_016744725.1 Candidatus Albibeggiatoa sp. nov. BB20
GAATGATAGGTTGAAAGTCATTGAATACCGCAGCATAGCTTTGATTTTCAAACGCATAGCCCTGTTTCAAATCGGTAGGAATCTCCAAGCCTACCTGAGTGATAGAATCTAATTGAGCTTGTAATTCGATTTTGTCTTGTTTTAATTTTTTATTTTGTTCAGAAGCTTGTCGAAATTTTGCAATGGCGGTTTTTACTAATGTCACAGTATCCACAACTTTTGCACTTTGTTTACAACTTGGGCAAGGGACTGTTTTACCTAAATATTGGTTGTTGACTTCTTTGAGAAATTGACAATGAGGACAGCGTAATATAGCCATATTTATTATATTTTAATGATAAAAGCCGAAGTATAGCAAACCTGAGTCATTTTTTGGATAGGCTGTTATTTTTTACGCTTGGCTTTATGATGTTGCTTGAATCAGCAGAATTTGCAGGTTTTTTGGATTAACAGGTTTAGATTTTAGGTAAACTTAAATAAGGTTGAACAATCACATCCAGAACATCCTTTAATCTGGTAAATCATAATTCAGACTTGTATTAGCAAAAATCCGTGTCATCTTAGCTCGCTACCAAATTTTATTTGAATGCCTGTCCGTCAATGCTTGATGTATTACTCTCAAAGCAGAGTTTCTTAAACATACACTACCAAGCTGAGCTATCTTTCAGACGAATTTCCGCTTCTTCTCAAAGCAAGCTGTAGCAATTTAGAAAGGTTTTGACGCGCTTCCGAATAAGTAAATACTTTCATTTATACCACTCCAATTATTTTAATACCAAGCTTTTCAGCAACTTGCTTCATACCTGAAATTAATTGCACAATCCAACCTTTATCAGGCGCATCTAACGCAATCACTAACGTACAACAAGTTTTCTGTATTCTCAAATACTCTTGAAAAATACCTGCTTGATAAACTTGAGTTGAATAAAAAAACCTTTGTAGCCAATCCAACAAATTGTATGTTTGTTATTTTCCTTACCTATTCCGAGTAAAATACTTATACTTGAAAATCAATCAATTAACTATCAAACTCAAGCTGGCACGCTTATTGTGAATACAGCTACTAGAACCCGAATTTACCTATGAACTTACGAGTTCATGTAGTAATGACAAAAGCGAAGTTCAACATCAATAGCCGTTATCCACAGATTAGTGGTGCGGAAGGAGAGTACTTATGAGCCAGACAGTTGAAAACATCAAACCCAGTTATCCTTTATTTCGCGATGACGACTACAAAGAGAGTTTAGCGAAGAAAAAGGAACTATACGAAGAAGCCCATTCATCTGAAAAAATTCAGGAAATGTTCGATTGGTCTACTTCCCAAGAATACAAAGAACTTAACTTCCAACGTGAAGCATTAACTGTTAACCCTGCTAAAGCATGTCAACCTCTTGGTGCAGTATTATGTGCTTTAGGTTTTGAGAAAACATTACCTTATGTTCATGGTTCTCAAGGCTGTGTGGCTTATTTCCGTACTTACTTCAACCGTCATTTTAAAGAACCCGTTGCCTGTGTATCTGACTCTATGACTGAAGATGCTGCGGTATTTGGTGGTCAAAAAAATATGATGGATGGTTTAGAAAATGCGAAGGCTTTATATAAACCAGACGTAATCGCCGTTTCTACAACCTGTATGGCAGAGGTTATCGGTGATGACTTAAATGCATTTATTGGTAACTCCAAAAAAGCAGGTCATATTGAACAAGAATTCCCTGTGCCATTCGCACATACTCCTAGCTTTGTTGGTAGTCATACAACAGGTTGGGATAACATGTTTGAAGGGTTCATGCGTTATTTCACCTTGAACTACATGGAAGACAAAGAAGTTGGTAAAAATGGAAAAATCAACATCGTTCCGGGTTTCGAAACATACTTAGGTAACTATCGTGTGATTCATCGCATGTTAGACGAAATGAAAGTTGAGCACACCATGTTATGTGACCCAACTGAAGTTTTAGATACACCTGCTGATGGCGAATTCCGTATGTATGCGGGCGGCACAACGCAAGACGAAATTAAAGACGCGCCTAACGCTGTTGAAACATTCATGTTACAACCTTGGCATTTAACCAAGAGTACTAAATTTGCTAAATTAACGTGGAAACACACTGTTCCTGCATTAAACATTCCTATGGGTTTAGAGTGGACTGACGAATGGTTAATGAAAGTCGCTGAAGTAACTGGCAAAGAAATCCCTGAATCTTTACGTGTTGAACGTGGCCGTTTAGTGGATATGATGACTGACTCACATACTTGGTTACATGGTAAAAAATTCGCGATTTGGGGTGATCCTGATTTCGTAATGGGTGTTGCTAAATTCTTGTTAGAAGTCGGTGCAGAACCTACACATGTTTTATGTAATAACGCTAACAAACGTTGGGCGAAAAACATGCGTAAAATATTGGACGAAAGCGCAGTTGCTGCAGATTGTGAAGTCCATGTTAGTAAAGATTTATGGCACATGCGTTCATTAGTGTTCACTAACAAACCTGACTTCATGATTGGTAACAGTTACGGTAAATTTATCCAACGTGATACTTTGCATAAAGGTAAAGAATTTGAAGTGCCATTGATTCGCCTTGGCTTCCCAATTTTCGACCGTCATCATTTACACCGTATGACTACAATGGGTTATGAAGGCTCAATGTACATGTTAACTACGATTGTGAATGCAGTATTAGAACGTCTTGACGAAGAAACACGTGGCATGGGTACAACTGACTATAACTACGATTTAGTGCGGTAGTTTTTAGCTCAACTCCACACTGGGATGCAAGGCTTATTTTATAAATTTGCATCCCTTTATCGCTTGGTTAGCAAGCCATTTTAAGGAGTATGTATTATGCCTACTGTGATGTTGAGATATAATGATTCTGGTGGACTCGATTTCTATGTCCCTAAAAAAGACTTAGAAGAAAGTATCGTTTCGATGGAATTCAACACTGATGAAAAATGGGGCGGTGAAGTGGAATTAGGAGACGGCTCAAAATATTATCTTGAACCCGCTCCAAAACCAAACCTTCCTCAAACCATGCGTGCCAAACGCTTATAGAGGAGCTTATCATGAGTGCTGCACCAATTTCTCGGGAAGTAGCATTGCGTATTGGTTTAGCCGCTCGTGCATTACCCGACACTGAACCCAAACGCTTAGTTGCGGTTTTAATTGAACAAATCGGACACCCTCTCACAGAAGCCAAATTAGAAAAACTTAAACTCAAAGATTTAAAGCAAGCAGCAGAAGGCGAATTTCAGGACCTGCCACAAGAGGCGTTAAAAGCCGCGTTAGAATGTTTGCAAGGTCAGCATGGAACTGATTCTGATACCAGCTTACCTGCAGTACAACCCTATCAAGATGGCGATATGCCTGAATCCATCCGTGTTGCTTGTGCATCCAATAACAGCAACGTATTAGATGGACATTTTGGTTCTTGCGCACGATTTCTTATTTATCAAGTCTCTAAAGATGAAACCCGTTTAGTCGCGATTCGTTCAACTCAAGGCGATAAAGAGGCCGATGATAAAAATGCGTTTCGTGCTGAACTGATTAACGATTGTCATGTTTTATACATCATGTCTATCGGTGGGCCTGCTGCGGCAAAAGTGGTAAAAAATGGCTTACATCCGATTAAACAACCTCAAGGTGGAGATGCCACCGAGATTATTGACAATTTGAAACAAGTGCTAAACAGCTCGCCGCCACCTTGGTTAGCCAAAGTCATGGGTGTTAGCGCAGAAAATCGGGCGCGTTTTAGTATGGAAGAAGATGCGTCATGACTCCAGAATTAGTCCAAACTATAGCAAATGAAGTAGAGAAAAGTGAATTAAATGACGGTTTGATCGCTGAGTTACGCAAAACCTATCCAAAAATTCATTTTACTTACTGCATGGATGATGATGTCACCAACCCATATCCAGTATTAGAATGCAATGGATTTAATGTGTATTTAGTCGGTGGTGATGGACACTGTTTAGCTTTAACAAAAAATTATGAAATCGCAAGTGGATTAGTGCTTGCTGAAGTCGTTGAAGAATAACCAAGAGCTGGCAGCCTTAGAGTTGTATATCATTCAAAAATACTTAGAATTGTCAGTTCTGATAAAGCATTAGGAGAAACAATCATGGCTCAAGTCGGATTATTTTTTGGTACAGATACAGGTACAACCCGTAAAATTGCCAAAATGATGAAAAAATATTTTGATGATAGTGTTATCGAAATTATGAATGTGTCAAAAGAAGGTAGTAAAGATGCGTTTATGGGTTATGATAAAATCATCTTTGGTATGCCGACTTTAGGCGACGGCGAATTAGAAAACAGTGTTAAAGATTTCCTTGATGAATTAGAAGGCGAAGATTTAGCAGGCAAAACCATTGCATTATATGGCTTAGGCGATCAAGAAGGCTATGGCCATGAATTTTTAGACGGCATGGCAATTATTTATGATTCGTTTGACGGCATGGGTGCTGAATTAATTGGTCGTTGGCCTACAGAAGGTTATGATTTCCAAGAATCACAAGCACTTGATGATGGTGAATTCATCTGCTTGGCGATTGACAATGATAACCAATCTGCGATGAATAAAGAGCGGGTTGAAGCATGGTTAGAAACTGTTCGTGGTGGTTTAGGTATTTAACCCCAACCTCTACGATTCCTCTTATTGCAGATAACACAAGAGTGCAGAACGTGCTTTTTCAGTCGCGCTCTTGTGCTGTGGTCTCAAATTATGGTCATAAATTCACGTATGTCGCAACCCCCAGAAACGCCTCTAGCTCCAGAAATGGATTGCAGTGACTGTCCTCATCAACCGCGCTTACGTGCAAAACGTTGTCACCCTGATGATGCTTGCATTCAGGTTAAAAGTGGACGACGTATTGACCGATTTTTACGCAATAATCCAGACCTAGCCCGCCATTATAAAAACGATGATTTTTGGGAAACCCGTGCCATTGCAGCCCGTTACATCACCCAAGCTGAACTATATGATTTAATCAATGATCCTGACGAAACTGTGCGTCGCGTAGTTGCATCACGTTTACCGCCAGAAGAATTAAATCCCCTGCTCCAAGACCCAGACCGTGAAGTCCGCATCACCGTTGCAGATCGTTTGCCTCCTAATCGCGTTGAGGCATTGGTGCAAGATGAGGATTACATGGTACGCACTTTAGTCGCACGACGAATGCCAAAAGGGCGTTTGTTTCGGATGATTTATGACAAAGATGATTTAGTCCGCAAAGCCGTTGCTGAACGATTACCAGAACCCAGTTTGCCCTTAATGGCTGATGATCCTGAAGTGGAAATTCGGCGTTCAATTGTGCAGCGTTTGCCAGAAGATGCTTTGTATTTGATGATTCAAGATAAAGATTGGGTGGTGCGTTATTATGTCGCAGAACGTGTCCCAGAAGACTTGTTGCCACAATTATTAGAAGATGAGGAAGAAGATGTGAGAGAAATGGCGAAGTCGAGATTGCAAAAAGAGACATAGTCTTTAGATACGATAAATATTGCCTGTTTCTTTTTCTTGTAGCCAGTAAGTTAAAAACTGTTCATATACAAATTCATAACCATTGATTTCAGATGCTTTTTGTATGGACTCTATAAGTTCTGCTCTGCTTTGTATTTTTAGACATAAATCTTTGACCATTAAACTAATATTTTCTAGTTTTTCTGCAATTTCTTCATGTCTATTGAAAAGTAATTCGCAAGTGATTTTACCACAATCTGTTTTTGGTATAAATTCATAGAATTCTGGATTAAATTCAAAATGTTCAGATGGGTTGTCAAATGTAGGGTCTATGAGTCTATCCTGTTCAGAAAGAGATAAGATTGTTTGCTTATCATAAACGAGGTCATAGTCTTGAATATCATTTTGCAAGATGTTTTCAATAATTTTTTGCTCTTTTAAACTTTCAGGCATAAAATTAGATTTTGTATGATTACAGCAATGACAAGCAGGCAATAAGTTTTCCCAACAATAGGCAAGATATTTAGATTCTGGGGATGCTTTAGGTAAAAAATGATCAACTTCTAAGGTTTTATTGCTTAGTTTTACACCACAATATACACAAGTATTATTTGACATTTCTAGTAGTTTTTTTCTAATGTCAGAAATTTTTCCATCACTCTGACAGCTTGTATTCCAGCGTGGTCTTACATTTCCAGCGGAATCGTATAAAGCTTTGTAAAATTTAAGTTTTTTATTTTGAGTTGCTGGGATATCATTATTTAAGCAATCGGGTGGCGATAAACGTTTTATGGCTTTCATGATTTATAGCAAACTTTTTAAAGAATCAAGAGAACGGCGACGTGGGTCTGTTGGTGGCAAACTGGGGATGATTTGTTGATATAAGGTTTCAGCGTCTTGCTTTAAGTTTTCATCTTTGCTCGCAACATAGTCTTTAACTTTAGTGCTAAAAGATTTCAGCAAGTCTATTAGATTTTCTGTATCTTCAGGCTTTGTAACAGTTTGCAGCTCAATGTGAAACGCATGAGTAAGTAAATCAGCAAGATACCACTCTTTAGGGTTGCCTAATTTTCTTGCTGTCACATTATTTTCTTCACGTATTAACTCATAGGCCTCGTCTTGTTCCGTTGTTGAGACAATAACAGGTGAATGTGTAGCAATATAAAAAGTGGTTTTTGGGAAAAATTCTTTTAATAATGGAATTATGTGATGCTGCCATTTTGGATGCAAATGAGATTCTATTTCATCTATAAAAACAATCCCTTCTACTTGCTTTAAGTCCATCTCATTAATTGTCCAAGCTCCATAACCTGCAATAATTTCTTGAAAGATTTTGATTATCGAAATGAAACCCGTAGGCAATTTGTCTAGTGGAATATTTCCAATAAGTAGCTTTCCATCTGAAAATTCCACGTTTAAAACTGTGTTGTTCCCATCTTTCCATATAAGTTTCCATTTAGATTCTAACCGTTCGATTAATTCAAACAAGGTTATAACCTCAAAGTGTCTATGGTCTACATTTATAGCAAATGCTGGGTTAATAATTAATCGAGAAGAAATCCATTTGACAATATTCTTATTATCAAAGCTTATTCCATTTATTGCATTAATTGTCTGAGAAAAAAACTCGATAAAGCGTTCTGAAGAATCTCCTACGACTGAAATTTCATTTTTATCTAAATTTTCAGTATACCCTCTATTTCTAGCACTAATAAATACAACAGGTTTATTAATAGATATTGGAGAAGATTGATTATATCTAGACTCGGCTAATTTCTGGACTGAAACTAACAATTTTGAGGTTGAAGCCAAAACTTGTTTATCATTTATTTGTATATTTGCTGCTAACTCAAAAGCAGTATCTTTGAATTTTGATAAAAGTATACTTTCTCTGCTCAATATTCCTGCAAATTTTAAATCTTTATTATTTTTCCTCTCCTTTGATAGAAAAACTGAATGACAAAACAAAATAGCCTTCGCTAAATTCTCTAATAAGTTCGTTTTACCTGAACCATTTTCACCAATAAAACAATATACCTGCTTATCTTTTTCAAGCTCAATATTGAAATTTAGATTAGCATTGGTATGTTCAGCAATAAAGCTATGTATCATGTCTATCTCTCATTAAAATGTATTAACATCGCAAATAAGCAGAAATGTTTAGAAAATATCAAAATCATAGTATTTACTTATTTTATAAACTAGCCAGACAACAAACGCTTATGTGTATGAATACCCATCAATAGGCCAAAGCTTGCCATCATAGTCACAAGCGATGTACCGCCATAACTGATTAAAGGTAAAGGCACACCCACAACAGGTAAAAAACCTGAAACCATGCCCATATTAACAAAAATATACACAAAGAAAGTTAAAGACAAACTACCGCCTAACAATCTCGAAAACGTGCCCTGTGCCTGAATGGCAATAAACATTCCCCGAGTCAAAACAAAAGTATACAAACCCAACAATACTAAAACCCCAATTAAACCAAACTCTTCACTATATACAGCAAAAATAAAATCCGTGGAACGTTCGGGTAAAAACTCTAAATGTGATTGCGTACCATTCAGCCAACCTTTGCCATATAAACCGCCTGAACCGATAGCAATTTTAGATTGTACGATGTGATAACCCGTTGTTAATGACTTACCTTCTGGGTTTAATAACGTTAGAATGCGCTCTTTTTGATAACTATGTAAAAACTGCCATAAAGTCCAACCTAAAAAGGGTGAGGCGGCAATCGCACTGACAATTAATTTCCAACTCAAACCCGCTAAAAACAAAACAAAAATGCCCGATGATGCAACCAGTAATGATGTACCTAAATCAGGCTGTTTCGCAATCACCAATGCAGGTATCATAATAATGGCTAACACAACACCAATTAAAGAATAAGACGGTGGCAAACGCTTATCAGCCACGTACCATGCAACCATAAGCGGAACAGCTAACTTCATAATTTCAGAAGGTTGGAAACGAAATAAGCCTAAATTAATCCAGCGTTGTGAGCCATTAACCGTGTCACCAATCAACAGCACGGCGACCAATAAAACCAAGCCTATTAAATATATCCAAGGTATCCAAGGTAATAAATTTTCAGTGCGGATTTGTGCCAACACCAGCAGTATGCTAAAACCTACGGCAAATCGAATTCCTTGTTTAATCACTATTGTCATGTCTTGGCCGCCAGCACTGTATAGCACAACGAGACCCAAGGCCGCCAATATCAATAAGGCCAGAAATAACGACTTATCTAAATGTAAAAAATGATTGCTTGACCAAGTTACTCGCATTATTTGTACTCTATTAATCCACGTCGTTTACCTTGCCAACGCAAGTAGTAATAACTTAATTGTCCCACTGTAATCGGGATTTGCTGAAAATGGGAATGGATACCATATAAAAATAAGCTTAAACCATTTGGTGATTTCCAACGGCATTTCCATGCGCTGCGAATACTGATGGCGGCAAAAAATCCAAGACTGAATAATAACGGCCAGATTGAGCTTAAAACCAGACTGCCAAACAAACCCAATAACGCAACCAATAATAAGACCGCAGAATGAATGAGATTGCGTTTGGCATCTCGTTGCCATAAAGGTGTCTCTGTATTTTTGAGTAAATTGGATATTTCAGCATAAGCATGACCTGCTCGTACTGCTCTGCGCCAATATTGTGACCAGCGTGTAATCGCTAAATCATGTAAGGTCATGGCTTGGTCAATATGCAAAATTTCATAGCCTTTTGTACGAATGCGTTGACACATTTCAGGCTCTTCACCCGCAATAAGCTGAGGATTATAGCCGTTGACTTCGACTAATACATTACGCTGCATTACCGCATCACCACCACAAAATTCCGATAAGCCCGCAGGATAAACCCAATCTAAATCTAAGATACGTTGATAAAGCGATTGCTCTGGATACAGTTCACGCCGATGTCCCCATACTATCGCGGTTTTAGGGTTTGCGTCGAATTGCTGTAATGCGACTGAGACAAAATCAGGATTCAAAATGGTGTCGCCATCTAAAAACAACACGTAAGGTGCTTGGGCTGCCTTCCAACCTGCATTACGTCCAATGGCAGCGGCGGGGCGTTCTGGATGTACCACTAAGACTTTAGCGCCTAAGGCTTTGGCTTGCTCAGGGCTATCATCAGTTGAATCAGAGTCGACGTAAATGATTTCAATGTTGTCACGGTTAAAATCAGGTATCGCTTGTACTGAACGAATACAGCGCACTAAACGTTCACCTTCGTTGCGTCCAATAATGACTACGGATAGTTTTAACAAGCTTTCATACCTTTTTTGTCATAAGTAGTATGCTTGTATATTAAGCTGAATTGCGAAAAAATTAAATAACAGGTGGCTGAAATTTCTCATTTTGCTGTTCAGGGCGACAAATTCTTAAATGGTTCATCATCCTATAGTAAATTTCTTGTTATGGGACTGGCAGTCCTGAAATTTTTTAAATATTAATTACTTATTAAAAATAAGGACTGCCAGTCCTGTATCA
>JADGDW010000163.1 GCA_016744725.1 Candidatus Albibeggiatoa sp. nov. BB20
GCTAGACAGCTTAAGCAAACTATTTCGAGTGATTAAAGAAAGACTTGATACGCTGATTGATGCTGTTGAGAAATAATTATGTTAACTCGTTCCTGCACACTACAAGCTGTAGGAGCGAGATTATTCATGACGTAACGAGTTATCTTGCCATTCTGAGGAATTGGATGAATCGAAAATGACGGATGACGCTATCGCTTATCCATCCTACAACTTATGACGCAGAGCGTCTCAATTGCATTCCAATGGCAACCGTTGGAACGAGAGAAACCTTAGAAATATTATCATTCTATAGCGGGTTTATCAGTCCCGATTGTTTCCGCTGTTTGCTGTGTGTTTTCATCCTGCTTACACTGTTGATAAAAATCGGTATTTTCTTTATTCATGCCTGATACAACATAAGAGCTGTCGACCTTGTAAGCAATATCCCCCTTATTTATTTGGAAAAACCATCTAAATGAATAGATATATTCTGGGTCGGCTTTACAAACACACTGATCCCACAACTCGAGACTGCTTGCTTTTAATTGTTCCGTTTGCTCAGTTGCTGACTGAGTCTCTCTTAAATAAGCTAACATACAGTATGCCAGTCCATTTGGTTTTCTATCAACATTGATTTTCTGTGCAAGTGCAGTGGCTTGCTTTTCATATTTTATGGCTTTTTGTAACTGCTTCTGAGCGGCCTTATAATTAACTTCTTGCTCTGAAAGAATAGCCCAGCCAATGTTTTCGTGATATTTGTACAACAAGCCATATATTTTCGATAAGCGACTTTCTATTTTTTCTATAGCATCTTTGGCATCCAATCCAAAATGATTCAGCATCTCAACTAAGCCACTGACCTCTTGTTCTGACATTTCAATTTTATTATTTCTAAAATCAATGAATTGTTTTAATACATCTCTTTCACCTTCAGCACGCTGTAATCCTATGAGTAAATAGCCTGTTGCTAAGTCAATATCGGGTTTTCTAGATATAGGGTTGAGTCGATTAATATACACACGCCCCAAACCATTTAAATGCTCATAATTACCATCATTCACACTGGCCATGTAATACTGAACCGCTTTTTCAAGGTTGCCCAGAGATTCATAAATCCGCCCTAATTCACCATTAATCTTGTCGTTATCAGGATCAATAGCCAAGGTTTTTTCATACGCTTCTGCTGCACTGGCTAACTCACCTTGTTCATAGAGTTTTTGGCCTTGTTCAAAGTAAAAATCATCTAAATAACTGTGCAAAGCAAAGGTGAATAATAAAAATATGATAGAGACAGCAAAAATCGTTTCTGCATGAAGTTTTGGCGAAATATGAAAATAGGTGAGTATTTCACGGACTTTGTTTTGTCCTATGGTGGATAATGCACCACCACCAATCAGGGCTAAACCTAAACCTTGGAGCACAGTTGAAAAAGTGGTAAAAATTTGCGAACCCGTACCAATGGACAGTGCCGAATAAATGCTAAAAACGAAACTCGCAGATAATGCCAATACTACAACGGTTAAACCAGTCCAAACCCAATCATATTTATCCCAAATATCCATGGGTGGCTTGAAAAACCACCACCAATATTGTTGTTCGATATCCGCTCTGGTTTGCCATTTTGCTAGGTCGATGTTCTGAGCAATCATTTCCCCCATATTTTGTAATCTTACATCTAATGCATCTAATCGTTGAATCGGCTCCCAAGATTCCTCAGACAGTTGGCACTGCTGACAATGTATCAATAATAGTTCTTCAATTTTGGTGCGCAGCAATAGCAGTTCAACAAGCCTGTTTGTTTGCACTTCTTCTTTCTTGTCAAAAAGCGGTTCAATGATCTGTAATTTATCTGCAAATTCATCAATTTTTTGCTTTAGATTATCGTCACTTGGTAAATTGATTGTTTTATCCATAAAAATTACCTTAGTAAATACTTTTTGTATATAAATAATTAGCGAGAAAATATCTATTTTAAATCATTGCTGTACTTAAAGAGACAGAAATAAAATTACAAATTTAAATTATTTTTTACGAAAGAGAATAGGTTAGCATAAGGAAAGAATGAATTTAGAATCAGTTTGGTATCAGTTGCTTGATGCGGTTGTTTTGGAGAAATTGAGAAGATAGAAATGTAAATGATGTCGTCATGCTTGGACTCGGAATCCTTCCATGCCATAAATCGCAAAAATATTAAAATCTAGGACTGCCAACCCTTGGGTAATGGGTAAATATCTTTATTTCTCAGTTTATTATGGTTTTAAAAATATTGTTTATACATAGAAATGCCTAATGTCCAAAAATAGATTAATATACATGCTCTAATATCTGGAAATCAGGTATAAATCAATCAAATAGAAAAAAGTATTCTCATATGAAAATAGCTCAATTTATTTATATTTTGCTTTTTATTTATCAAATCAATCTTGTTCATGCCCATGAGTGGCAAGCATTGATAACGGATTCTATCAGTATTAATCATATTGCTATTAACCCTCACAACCCCGATGAAATACTGGCCAGCTCAGATACCAATCTATTCAAAACTCAAGATGGTGGAAATACTTGGGCTACGATAATAGAGGAAAACATAATAGACCCAATCCAAAAAATTGCTTTTAATCCGCAAAACCCACAAATAATTTACATTGCCACGGGTAATTATGTAGATGACATCTATAGATCAAGTGAAATCTACCAATCTCAGGATGCGGGTATATCTTGGCAGAAGTTAGAAAAAATATTTATTCCCGGTATTGTTGATTTAAAAGTCAATCTAAATAAGCCTAATATTTTATATGTTTTGACAATTACAGGTTTGTTTTATAAAAGTATTGATGCTGGAAAAAGTTGGGGGGAAGCAGTCAATAGCTGTGGACACACTGCTGTCACAAGTGCAGATATGATGGTTCTTCACCCTTACAATCCAGACATTATCTATGTTGCTCTGCTTCAAACCCCTTTTTCGCCTACAGATGAGGGTTTATTTCAAAGTACTAATCAAGGAGACACTTGGAAACAAATAAATGGCCGATACATTTTCCAAAATATTGATGCTGAATATCTTTCTATCGCTATTAATCCACACAATCCATTGATCTTTTATCTCGGTATGGCAGATAATTTAACCATTTACAAAAGCATAGATGGTGGGAGTACAGGCTTTGAAATCAATGAAGATCAGTTACAACTTACAACAGAAACGGTTCAAATTAACCCGCATCAACCTGAGATTGTTTATTTAGGTACAACAACAGGTTTATACCGTACGATAAATGGGGGAGAGGCTTGGACGCTATTGGCAAGCAATAATAATGGCAAAGAATTACATATTAAAACCATTGCTATTGATCCTTTCCAGCCTAATACATTGTACATTGGCACTGCAGAACAGGGTTTATACCGATTTACAGCAACAGAAAAATGTATTGCAAACTATGACTCTGAGACAGCCAAAGTGAGCATTCCTTGTATGACCTCAAATCATGAAACATTACAATATCAGGTTGAGTTACAAAAACGTAAAGCCGAGCCTCTGTTTGAAGTTTCTCAAGTTCAAGCAAATCCATAACTAGATATCTCATTCTGCGGAATTGGCCAAATCGAAAATGACGGATGACGCTATTGCTTATCCATCCTACGGCAAAAGAATTAATGTAGGGTGTACAAGCGCAGCATCATACAGCAATTAGATATTTTTCAACGCGTCATTTTCTTAACAAAAACAACAACAAATAAAGCCGTCATAAACGTACCTGAAAAAGCTTCTAAAGCCGCAAATAAGCGCGAAAAACCCACAGGCGCAATATCGCCATAACCCAACGTCGTGAAAGTCACCACACTAAAATACAAACAGTTAGCAAAGTTTTGCAGGTTTTCTAACCATGAATTGCTTGGATGAAAAGCCAGCTCACCCGAGCTACTTTGTATGCCTAATAAAAAATAACAAATTGCAAAAAAAACAATAAACCCTGTAGAAAAACCTGATATTCTTAATGGTTTTTCTCCATAACCACATAATAAATCAACTGTTTTAGAAAAAAAACGGCGATATGAAAAAAGTGGCATTTGAAGACGACGCATCACCATTTCACGATAGAAAAAGCGACCTGCTTGCTCAAATGCACCTCTAGCCTCTGCGGTACGGCGTAAATTGCGATAAATTTCTTCAGCTTGTTCTGATAAATCCAACGCTCGCAATGTTTTTTTTTGCTTAAATAAAGGGCGGGCTTGACGTTCTTGGAGTACGGGTAAATCCCAGATGATATGCTCCGCTTTGGCGTGCTTGAAGTTTGTGCCTAATAGATTAGCGTGGCTCAAATTCGCATGATTTAAATTCGCGGCGGTGCAATTGGCTTTCATTATGGAACTGTCAGATAAATCAATATGGAATAAATGCGCATTCTGTAAATTGGCTCGATATAAATCAGCATAGCGCAGACTAAATCCTGCATCTGTACTGTGTCCGCTGAGATGAATACCCGCTAAATTAGCATGACGTAACGAAAAACCTGTCATAGAATGGCCTTGTTTAGCCCAATCTTCTAATTGCTTTTTTACCGTATTGCTGGATTTATCTGTATGCGGATCATGCCAAAAACATAAACTGTGTTCTCCAGCTTGTCCCTGACAAGATTGCCCTTCTGGGTCAACATATTGACATTGTTTCACACGCAATATCTCATTATTATTCATAGTGTTACTTGATTTTTAACTATTTAAATTATTGAGAATATGGCTGATGATTTCCACAAACACCAATCGCTCAAAGCCACCACGGCATAAGTATGCAAACGTAATTCAAGTCGATGGCATTCGGTTAAGACTGTTCGGTAATAGTGTAATTGAGTTTCAGCTTCGACTAAAGCCTTTTGTACTGCGGATAGTTGAGCAAGTGTCTCACGTGGAGTCTCTCGCACTTGTTTGCCTGTCATATTGATGGTGTCTAATTTTAAGTATTTAAATTCTATAACATGATCCAACAATTGATATTGACGCATATCGGGACGTACAATTAAACTTAAATCTGCATAACCTTTGTTCAATTCCTGCTCAGAATCCATAATATAAAACGTATCGGAAAACAACAGGGTCAGAAACGTCGATTTTATAACTAACTCATTGCTCCATTTATAATCTCGATTATCAAATACTTGGAAATAACGGTTTTCGATAAAATCACATAATGGTTGCAGATTGTCGCTGTGATAAAAATGTTCTGTCGCTTTTCGAATACCTTCTTTGTCTTCATATTCAGGCAATAACACATTTTCAAGCCGTTCGACATAATAAACGCTGAATCACCAAATTAGGTACTTGCAAACTCAAACGCCCCATGAAATCCCGTTCACCCAAAGTCACTACGCCCAAATAATATAATAATGAAGCCATAAACTTTTGATCTTTCGGCGCATATAGCATTTCCTCAACACCGAATTTATCAGCCAACTCATCTATTTTGGGTGGATTGTCGGGGTCTAAAATACGGGCGATGATGTCTTGACCATGCGGCAGTTTGGCAATGTAATTAATACGATTTCAAATAAGTGAATATATTGAGTGCGATCGGCATAGTAATAACCTTGCGAAATCAGTTTTTCAAAGTCTGCCAGTCCGTAGGGGAATTTCATGATTCGGTTCACAGTTTGGGCATTGTGATGCGGGGTAGGGGATGTATTGAAAAGTTTGGCAGAAATGGAGCAAGATCGCAATTTTTCCCATTCGATTATGCCTGCTAAAATCAAAACTAGGAATATAGCATAAGCATATTTTAAAGATAGGGGCAGGATGACTTTTATTTCATCCAGATATATCAAACCTGTAAAAGACGCTTATTTTTCATATTTTTGAGAATGTAAAATTAATAGGTTACATTTCTAAAATAATCAATTTTTGGCGTTCTTTTACAGTCACGATATTATAGGTAAAGCGTTATGCACACGCTCCAGCATTTTCTAACGCTGCTTCAAATTTTTTAGCATAGATTTCGATTTTATGGGCGCAATCTAACCCATTAATGATTCGTCTGGCATTATAATAATCAACTCTTTGTCCTTGGTTATGGTCACCAATGTAATTTTTTAATGCCTTCCCTGTAAAAGTACCTAAAAACATGCCATAAAACATAATGAAAGTAGCATATTCTGGCTTTTTGATGTCTTCAGGGCATTCAGTGAAGTTAGGGGCATCTGGATAGTAAGTTTGGACGTGCTTGGTTGCATTTTCATAGTTAGTTCGTCCTGTGATTTGGACATAGCCTCGTCCATGAAATTTTGCACCGTCTCCTTTTTTTGTGTTACCTAAACTGCACTGTTTCTTCTCATACATGCGCGTAAAATATTTATCACTGCCATGTTCGGAAATAGGTTGCATGGTTCGTGCTGTTTCGTGGTAGGTTGTTGCAAGCATATAGGCTAACCAACCGATATTACGTATATCCCAATTTTCTTTGAATTTGCCCTTTGGTTGACATGGTTCTTGTTCCCAAAAGTCAAGAATTTCATTGATTCCACTCACTTGTGGTTGGGTAAATTTTCCATCAAAGAAGTTTTCTCTAACTTCATGGTAAAATGTGTCTCTATCTATTGACATTGTTTTAGTCCTCTTGAATCAGTGTTGTCAGTTAGTACTTAGGGTGTATCTACATCAGAAATCTTGATTCTGACGATTTAATCTTGCCTATTCCTAAATCTTCAAATCTACTTGTAATGTTGAAAGTGATACTGGAGTACTCAACTCAGCCCGTTTTATTGTGGCAGAGGAGATATAACAATGTTTATATAAGCTTTGTTCAGACATTCCCTCTTGGCTTAGGGCTTTTTTTGTCGTAATTCTCTAAGTTTTCTTCCATTAATATCAATTCCTTTTTTACGCACTATTGCCTCTTTTAATATGATTTATCGTTTATATTGAAATGATAGTACTCTAAGTAAATAAAGTGGCCAGTATCACTTTAGTGTCAGTTACTCATAAATAATGACTTACTACATACAAAGTTTATTTAATAGTTAAAATTCAATCACTTAATTTAAAAAGCAATTTTGTTAATATGAGTTTTGAAAAGCTGGGAGATTGGTTGAAATAGGAGAATCACAATATGTACTTATTAGTGCTGAAGAAGAATTCATCTGAAAACATGGAAGTTGATTTTTTGTATATATGAGTTAGATATGAATATAGGAATAAATTTAGATTATGATTTTTTGTTTTAAAATATTCTTAATTTTCAATTAATTAAATTAAAATAATGTTATATTAACAATGCTTGCTAATATAAATATAGTGATTTTGGATTTTAGATAAATATGACAATCTTTAGGCCTTCATAGATATAACGGAGTATTTGTAGCTAAAAGCCTGAATTTGAATTTTTTTGATATTTTGATAAAAAAGACAATAGGCTTAGGAAATTAAAACTTGTTCATGCGGAAATAAAAGTTTATTTTACGGAATTTTTTATAACTTATTGTTGCTATTATGAAATTAAGATTGATATGAGTGAAGAACGTAGAGTGTTTTAGTGCAGCGTTATACACTAAGCACATTACATAACTGCAAATCAGGTTTTGAGTAAATGAGTGTTTGTTGAAATGAGTTTATTGTTTTTATTCGATTGCTGTTGTGGGAGTCGAGCACATCGAGGCGGTCGAGACGTGGCACGACTGTGTATAAAAAATGTCTCTATTTATTATTTTAAGGTCGAGGCAAATCGAGCCGTTTTGAGTGACTTTAGATAAGTGGTTTAGGAATAATGAGAACAAGATTAAACGGATTTAAGGATTAGCAGGATTAAAGCTACAACATCCTGTCTATCCAATCATCCGTTACATCCTGTTCAAAATCGACTTGCGAACAAGATGAAACGGATTTAAGGATAATCAGGATTTAAAGCTATATCCTTACTAATAAAGCCTGAAGCCATCAGATTACCAAGGTGTTATGGTGTTAATCGTTTCTTTTCCATGTTTACGATAAATAGAAAAGTCACTGTCAAATGTGAGTAGTGGGCTATTTGGGAGTAATTCGGTCATTCTAAGTAAGCAGGCATCTGCTAGTGACATTGGTATGTTTGTATATTTATTCAGGAATTTGCTGATTTTGTCTGATTCTTGTTGCAAATTAAAAGGTGTGGATAACCAACCTTGGTTTAGCATTTCAATTATGTCTTCAGCAGAGCCACCATTTCGACTGATTAAAAAACAAGCTTCGGTTAATACCGCTTCACAAGTGAGTAACGGCGGGCTTATTTGCTCTAGTTGTTGATATGTCCAAATATGGTATTTATCTCGCTGGCTTAAGTAGGCAACTAAAGGCCCTGTGTCGACAATGATATTTTGCTTCATTTCCCAAAATCTTTTAAATAGTCGGGGTTGGTGGAAAGATCAGCAGGGGCTTGTTTTATTTTTCCACAGTATGCTTTTGTTGCTTGGGTAAAGGATAGGTTTGATGTTGATGGTTGTGTTTCTTGTTTTAGTATGATGATTTCTACTTTATCGCCTGCGGCAAATGGATGTGTATCGAGTTGGATTGTGCCTGTTTCATTGATTGTTGTTTCTATTCGGTGGGCGTACATAGTCATGACTCATTTGTTTAAACTCATTAGAAGTATTGGTGATATTCGTAGAAAATGCAATCTAAGGTGAAACCCACTTGAGAACAAGATGAAACAGATTTAAGGATTAACAAGATTAAAGCTAAAACATCCTGTGCATCCCATCATCCGTTTAATCCTGTTCAAAACCGACTTGCGAACAAGATGAAACAGATTTAAGGATTAGCAGGATTAAAGCTACAACATCCTGTCTATCCCATCATCCGTTTAATCCTGTTCAAAACCCACTTGCGAACAAGATGAAACAGATTTAAGGATTAGCAGGATTAAAGCTACAACATCCTGTCTATCCAGTCATCCGTTACATCCTGTTCAAAACCTACTTGCGAACACGATGAAACGGATTTAAGGATTAACAAGATTAAAGCAAAACATCCTGTGCATCCAATCATCCGTTTAATCCTGTTCAAAACCCACTTGAGAACAAGATGAAACAGATTTAAGGATTAGCAAGATTAAAGCGACAACATCCTGTCCATCCAATCATCCGTTTAATCCTGTTCAAAACCCACTTGAGAACAAGATGAAACAGATTTAAGGATAAGCAAGATTAAAGCAAAACATCCTGTCCATCCAATCATCCGTTTAATCCTGTTCAAAACCCACTTGCGAACAAGATGAAACAGATTTAAGGATTAGCAAGATTAAAGCAAAACATCCTGTCCATCCCATCATCCGTTTAATCCTGTTCAAAACCCACTTGCGAACAAGATGAAACAGATTTAAGGATAAGCAAGATTAAAGCGACAACATCCTGTCCATCCAATCATCCGTTTAATCCTGTTCAAAACATTCCATATCAAAATGCCGCAAAATCCCCCGTATTTGCTCCGCTTCAGGGATACGCATCTGTTGTGCGGCGTGCAGGGCTTCACATAGGAGTTGATTGGCTTCGGGGCGGCGTGGAGGGGTAAATTGCATTAATATGATTGCCATATTGGTTTGTGCAACTAAATATGAGCGCACATCGCCAAGGCGTTCAAATGCAGGTAAAAGTTCATCGTTAAGAATGCGCAAAGCCTCATCGAGTTGTCCACGGGCTTGTAAGATGTCGGCGATGACTCCTTGTGTTACAGCAATTTGTTTTACATCACCTAAATGTTGAAAATCAACCAAAACGTCTTGATTAATGCGCAAAGCCTCATCGAGTTGTCCACGGGCTTGTAAGATGTCGGCGATTTGACCCATGGTCACCGCTTTTGAGCGCACATCGCCAAGGCGTTCATAGACGGGCAACTCTTCAGTTTGACGAATGCGCAAAGCCTCATCGAGTTGTCCACGGGCTTGTAAGATGTCGGCGATGACTCCTTGTGTTACAGCAATTTGTTTTACATCACCTAAATGTTGAA
>JADGDW010000010.1 GCA_016744725.1 Candidatus Albibeggiatoa sp. nov. BB20
CAGAATTAATACATAGGCTTTTAAGTTTCATTTAAAATAATTAATTCATAACTCAAAAACCCATCGCAAAATAATAAATTTAAAGATGTACTCTTGTTTATTTTAAAACCATTGGCTTTATTAAAAACCTTAAAAATACGAAATATTATACTGTCCCTCTATTTGTGCAAAATTTTGTTATGAAAAAAATTCAAACGATTGTATTTATTACCTGCTGCTATGCGCTTTATGCTACGGCTGAAGTTAAATCTTCAGCAAACAGTATACTCATGGAACTCATGAGCTTAAGCTTAGAAAAATTATCTGAAGTTGAGGTGATTACGGTATCTTCTGCTAGCAAAAAATCGCAAACTATTATGGAAACGGCTGCCGCATCTTATGTGATCACACAGGAAGATATTCGCAGAGCGGGTATTACAAATTTGCCAGAAGCTTTACGTTTAGTACCGGGGATTCAAGTAGCACGAATTGACAGTAATAAATGGGCTATTTCTGCGCGAGGATTTAATAGTCGTTTTTCTAGTAAATTACTGGTTATGATTGATGGGCGTGCAGTTTATACACCATTACGTTCAGAAGTGAATTGGGATTCTCAAGATGTGTTATTAGAGGATGTTGAAAGAATTGAAGTCATTCGAGGGCCTGGAGCATCCTTATGGGGCGCAAATGCAGTCAATGGTATTATTAACGTTATTACTAAACAAACCTGTGATACACAAGGTGGATTAGTTAGCACAACAATAGGTTCAGGTGAAGAAAAAGGGGGGGTTGGTGTACGTTATGGTGGAAAACTATCTCAAGGACATTATCGAGTGTATGGAAAATTACGCCAAAATGATAATTTTATGAATGCACAGGGTAATGAACAACATGAAAACTGGGGAACACAGCAAATAGGCTTACGTATTGACCAATCAGCGCAAAAAGATACATGGGGTATGGAAACTGAATATTATGAAAGTCAGTATGATAGATTTGACACCAGTTCTGATAGTAATAAGCAAGTTAAAGCGACAAATTTTCATCTGTTAGGTCGTTGGAAGCGAGATTTAACTGATGGAGATATGCAATTACAAAGTTATTATACCCATACGAATAGAGATGATACTTTATACAAAGAACGTCGGGATTTAGTTGATATAGATTTTCAACATAGTATAAGAAGTTGGCAAACACATGAAATTATTTGGGGTTTAGGGTTTCGGTATACGCAAGATGATATTCAGGGAACAAAGAACGTATATTACTCACCAGAACAACGCAAAGATAGTTTATTCAGTGCATTTATACAACATGAATGGCAACTTGCTGAACAATGGCGTTTTACTTGGGGTACAAAGTTAGAACACAATAATTATACAGGCTTTGAAATACAACCTACCGTGCGGATGCTATGGTCGCCAGATCAATACCATAGTGTTTGGGGTGCGGTTTCGCGTGCAGTAAAAACCCCTTCACGGACGGATAGTGATTTTAATTTAAAAGTAGCAGGTTCAAGCATACCTATTTATATTAATGGGAATAATGAGTTAGATTCTGAAACATTAATCGCATATGAATTAGGTTATCGCTTTCAGCCCAACTCGCATTTTTTTATAGATTCCAGCCTGTTTTTTCATGATTATGATGATCTCATTGCTTCTGGAAACCCAAGTTTTGTACCTTACCCTGAACCTAGTTTGCATTTCTACAGTCAAAACAATATTCAAGGGCATTCTTATGGTGCTGAACTCTCGGTACAATGGCAGGCTACAACAGATTTGAAAATAGCGTTGAAATATAATTATTTAAAAGAGCAAGAATCATTGAAAAATGAGTCATATTCAGCACAAGATCAAGCTAATTTACAAATATATTGGAATATTAGACCACAATTTACATGGGATAATAGTATTTACTATATGGGAAATGTACAAGATACCGATATCGAAGCTTATACCCGTTGGGATACCAATTTAGGTTGGAAAATATCCAGAAGTACACACCTCAATATAGGTATACATAATATATTGGATAAGCAACATCATGAATTTGTAACAACTTCGGGTATTGAAGCATTGGAAATACCAAGAAGTTTTTATCTAAAGCTACAATATACTTTTTAACTTACTTCTGTTCAGTTTTATAAATATCCCTATTTTCAATAGACGAAAAAAAACCTCTCAAGAGAGAGGTGACAAAGGGAGAATTAATTGATATAAACTCACGCAATTTCAGTGCCATTAAATCTATATCCAATCCATTGCTCCTCAATAATGTATTCTGGATTTTCTGGATCAATTTCTAACTTCTCCTTTAATTTTTTAACTGTATAACCTAAGCGTTTTTCTTCCCGTTTTGATAAATGTAAACGTTTCAACAAGCATGAAGAAATCACGATGTCTCCCGCTTCACGCATCAAAATATGCAACACTTTAGTTTCTAATGCGGAAAGAGGAATACTTTGACCACATTTGATGGCTCTTTGATGGCCAAAATCAATACTTAAATTTTCATCAATCACAATATGTGCGGTTAAGGGATAAGCATAATGTCCAAACTTTTGTAACACTCTTTGCACTCGCGCAATTAATTCTAAAGGTTTGAATGGTTTTGTCACAATATCATCATAAATATGTTCAAAATGATGACTTTCCGCACTTTGTCCATGCTCTCTTTGAATTAAACTAATCACGGGTAAATCACTAAATTGTTTAATGGCAATACAAAATTCATAAGCTTGAACTTCAGGTGAGTCTAAATCTACAATGGCTAAATGAGGTAAACCATGAATTTTAATTAAATCAAGTGCTTGTTCTTGACTATTGGCTGTAAAAATTTGATAACCTAAATAATTTAATTTATTGCTAACAGATTGGACGCGCAAAGCTTCACTTTCTAACACCAGCACTCGATATTTTTGTTGTAAATAGCAGTTTTTTTCTTTTAGCAGCGACATCATTTTTTTCTACTTATGTTTAGACTTTATACAATTAAGTCAAAATTTATACCACTTAATATATTTTTATTTTATTCAATTATTTAACCTAGATTTGTTGTTTTTAACTGCATTGATTCCAACAAGCCCTATTCCTCACAAATTGCTTGTCTAGCGGCTTAACATGAGTAATACCAGAGATTAGTAGGATATTATGTGGGCAGTTTTTTGACAGATTTATCATAAGATGCGTCCTAATTTAAACAGGGATGTGCTTGCAAAGTAGCTCTTAATCGCCAAGATGGTTATAATCTGTTACAAAGAGTTTGCCTAAAGGATATATGTTGATGGATTACAGACCGCGTGATAATTTACTTCAAGATAAACTTATTCTCATCACAGGCGCAGGTGCGGGCATTGGACGTGCTGCGGCGAAATCATTTGCTGAGCATGGTGCAACAGTCGTTTTGCTTGGTCGCACGATTAAAAAACTAGAACATGTTTATGATGAAATTGAGCAAGCAGGCTCACCACAACCTGCAATCTATCCAATGAATTTGGAAGGCGCAAGCCCTAAAGATTATGAAGATTTAGCTGATACTTTAGAAAAAGAATTTGGCCGATTAGATGGTTTATTACACAACGCATCATTATTGGGTGTTTTAACCCCGATTGAACAATATGATGTTAATTTGTGGCATCAAGTCATGCAAGTGAACTTAAATGCACCGTTTATGCTCACTCAAGCCTGTTTGCCATTATTAAAACAATCTGACAGCAGTTCAGTTGTATTTACTTCATCAGGAGTTGGACGTAAAGCCCGTGCTTATTGGGGAGCGTATGCGGTGTCAAAGTTTGGTAATGAAGGATTAATGCAGGTTCTAGCGGATGAATTGGAAAATACTAATATTCGGGTGAACAGTATTAACCCAGGGAAAACCCGTACTACGATGCGTGCGGCGGCTTATCCTGCTGAAGACCCAAACACATTAAAAACGCCTGAAGAAATCATGTCAATGTATTTATATTTATTTGGCGAGGATAGTAAGGAAATCAATGGACAAGCATTTAGTGCTCAAGCTTAATAGTTCATTTATTAATTAAAATCATTGTAAAACACATGACTTTTGCCACGCTGGCTTGTAAAATGCTCCCTAGGTTTTCAAAACAAAGCTGTCATAGAACTTGAATAGCGATAGGTTACATAGATAAGGCTTTTGTGTTAAAGTTTTGCACCCTGCCTTAGATTTGGGGATTTTGTTTATAAGTCAGTCGATTGCATTGAACAATGTGATTTAAGGGCGACCTTTTATAACACGCAACCTCTTGCTATTCGTTGGACGTTAATATGAAAATAACTGCTATCGGTGTCAACGCAGCCTTTTCCACAGGTGTATTTGAAGATGTCATCTCCACAGAAGATGCCTTACAATTAATGTTAGAGCTTGCGCGCTCGCCTCGCTTTCAGGATTTATCAGAGGAAGAATTATTAACACATATAAAGCAGTACGCGAAACGTCTTTATAATCCAAAATGGCAATCTAATTTTTTGCTTGAATTTGATATGCCAAGCAAGCGCGGCAATGGCCCTTATCGTTTATTACTCGATGTAGGTGGCGATGTGCGTCATGCTTTAAAAGCTTTGGGTCTATCTTCTAGTGATATTGACGGCATTTATATTTCACATCCCCATAACGATCATATTGGTGGTGTTGAGTATATGGCACTGACGACTTTATTTAACCCGTTTTATACTAAAGAGAAAAAACAGTGGTTAGGTAATCAGTTCATTGCCGACAAATTATTTTTAGAATATACCACGTGGCCAAATCCGCCAAAAAATACCAAACCCGATTTATTTATTCATCGCAAAGTATTAGAGCCTTTAACCCGTGCAGTAAGCCCCGGTTTAGACACAGTGCAAGGCGTGCCTGATGTCTGTTTAGAAACTTATTTCGATTTGCATTTAGTTGGTAAACAGGAGAATGGCAAAACCATCACTCATGTATTCCAAGATGGTGATGAAACATGGACGATGAAGCCCGTGTTTGCGATGCACGTGATTTCCAGTTCTGAAGAAATGCCAAGTTATGGGATTAATTTTGAGTATTCTGGTGGGTATAATGTCCTAATGCCAACAGATATACAATTTATGATTCCGCAGCAATTAGATGCACATTATCGTAAAGCTGATTGTATTTATATGGATTGTGAAACCAGCCCATTTGCCTCAGGCGTACATCCACATGTTTCTGATTTAGTTAAGAATCTATCTACTGAAATTCAGAAAAAATGCTTGCTTTATCATTATGATGGTTATCCTGATGTACCAGATAATATGTTTTTAGGCATTTTGGAAGCGGGTGATTCACATACTTATCCACCTGAAGGGTTTGAGCCAAGGTATCGTATTAATAATAATCCAAATAATGACATGAATGGATGATAACTTAATGTAGACTTGAGTGTTCTACATTAAGTTTTAATATGATTAGCCTAACTCAAATTCAATAATCCATAATGGCTGTTTGCTTTTATCATAAGCCTGCCATAAATCTTTGTAAGCTTGCTTTGATTGCGGGTGAGCTGCATCAGGTGCAATTTCAGCTAATGGCTGTAATACAAACGCATATTTTTCAATTTCATCGCGAGGAATCTCTAGCGACTGCTCCTTGATAATCCAATCATCGTACAGCAATAAATCCAAATCTAAGGTTCGAGCCGAAAATTTAGCGGTATTACGTTCTCGCTGATTATCATGCTCTATTTGACGCAAGGTTTGTTGAATGTGTTGAGGTGTGTCATTTGTTTGAGCACCAACCACTAAGTTATAAAAATTATCCCCTTCAAACCCAACAGCTTCGCTTTCATACACGGAAGAGACTTGCAATTGACCATATTGCTGACGCAGCGCTTTAATACTATTTCTAATATATTTTTTAGGGTCAATATTACTGCCAATACTAATATAAATCTGAGCCATTAAGATTTAGTCCCTCTTTCGATAATAATTCCAACATCGCGTGCACCTCTTAAAGCACCCCGTTTATTCAGTTGTACTCTAACCCAAGGAACAGAAAATTCAGTCAAAATAATTTCTGCAACTTGTTCAATCAGTTTTTCAACCAATTGGAAGTCACTACTACTCACAAAGTCAATGAGACGTTTAGCAACCGCTTTGTAGTTTAAGGTATGCTCAATACTATCAGTGGCAGCCGCTTTGCTAATGTCAGTCGCCATTTCAATATCAAATACCACTGTTTGCTTGATTTGCCGTTCCCAGCCATAAATACCAATAACAGTATCGATCTTAAGTTCTCGAATATAAATAATATCCATAGTTCACCTTGTGCAGAATGAGGCAGCAAGTGTTATTTAAAACACGCATTATAGGGGGGTTATGAGAATGAATAAAGTAATATAGTCAGTTTAAGCTAAAAGGGGAACAGCATAAACCGTGCACTATTTATTGAAAACAGGGTCATTTACAATAGTGGGGATTATTATTGATTTGCTCTAGCTTGAAAAACTTTAAATAATGAGCGGTTCATTATCGAAAAACCTTAAAACACAAGTCTTGCTACATTTTTTATGAGTTACTTGGTAAAATGAATGTGCCTATTTAAATTATTTATGCTAACTAATTGAGATTGATAAATATGACCGTCATTCGTGAAGCAGATTTCATTCAAAGTATTGCTGATGCTTTCCAGTTTATTTCTTATTATCACCCTACCGATTATATTCAAGCCTTAGCTAAAGCTTATGAAGCGGAGCAATCACCTGCTGCAAAAGATGCAATGGCGCAAATTTTAGTCAATTCACGGATGTGTGCAGAAGGTAAACGCCCTATCTGTCAGGACACAGGTATTGCAATGGTGTTACTCAAAGTGGGTATGCAAGTGCAATGGGACAGTAAAATGACCGTGACTGAAATGGCCAACGAAGGTGTACGCCAAGCGTATATGAATCCTGATAATAAATTGCGGGCTTCAATTTTGACTGATCCTGCAGGTGCTCGTAAAAACACCAAAGACAATACCCCAGCCGTGGTGCATGTTGAATTGGTCGAAGGTGATAAAGTTGAAGTCAACGTTGCGGCAAAAGGTGGCGGCTCTGAAAATAAAACCAAATTTGTGATGTTAAATCCAAGTGATAGCATTGTGGATTGGGTATTGAAAACTGTACCGACGATGGGTGCGGGTTGGTGTCCACCGGGGATTTTAGGTCTTGGTATTGGTGGTACAGCGGAAAAAGCCATGTTATTGGCCAAAGAATCCTTAATGGGACATGTCGACATTCATGAATTACAAAAACGCGGTGCAAGCAATCGGGTTGAAGAATTACGTTTAGAGTTATTTGAAAAAGTGAACGCTTTAGGCATTGGTGCACAAGGTTTAGGCGGTTTAACCACGATTTTAGACGTGAAAATTTTAGATTATCCAACTCATGCGGCATCTCTTCCAGTGGCGATGATTCCTAACTGTGCAGCGACTCGTCATACGCATTTCACATTGGATGGTTCTGGTGCAGCAGTTTTAACCCCACCAAAAATTGAAGATTATCCCGCCGTGACTTGGGAAGCTGGCAGCGATACCAAGCGGATTGATTTAAACACGATGACAGCAGAAGACGTGGCAAGCTGGAAACCGGGTGAACGTTTATTACTCAATGGTAAATTATTAACAGGTCGTGACGCAGCGCATAAACGCATCCAAGACATGTTAGCCAATGGTGAACAGCTTCCTGTTGATTTCAAAAATCGCTTTATTTATTACGTAGGCCCTGTTGACGCGATACGTGATGAAGTGGTTGGCCCTGCTGGTCCTACAACCGCAACCCGTATGGATAAATTCACTGATATGATGTTAGAAAAAACAGGCATCATCGGTATGGTGGGCAAGGCAGAACGCGGCGCAATTGCGATTGAAGCGATTAAGAATCACAAAGCGGTTTATTTAATGGCTGTTGGTGGTGCGGCGTATTTGGTATCAAAAGCGATTAAAGGGGCTAAAATCGTTGGTTTTGAAGATTTGGGCATGGAAGCGATTCACGAGTTTGAAGTAGAAGATATGCCTGTCACGGTTGCGGTAGATTCTACAGGTGATTCTGTACATCAATCTGCACCAAAAGAATGGCAAGCGAAAATCGGTAAAATTCCTGTCGTGAGTTAATAAGAATCTAAAATTGGGGGTGTCAATTAGTGTGGCACTCCTCCTTAAGGCTATACAAATAGCACTATTTATTTGTTCATTGTGATGGAGATATTTGAATAGAGGCAATAATAAACAAAATGATAAGCACAGTAATTTCCCATTCAATAGGAATAATTATATTTATTTGTTTATGAAACCATTCTCGTGAAGGTGGCAATACTAAAAAACTCATACAATTAAATATTAATCCAGTAACTATATTGTTTTCAAATATAAAGGCAACTCCTGATAGTAAAAATAAAATACCAAATATCCAACCCAAAATGAGAAAAATATAATCTACCCATGTTTTGTGTTGAATGATCTTAATGTCTAGTAACATAGAGTGTTTATATTTCTTGTCATAGTCTCCATCTGGATAAAATGCATTCAATAGTTTTTTTCCATCAAATGAATCTAAAGGAACAAGCTCATTATTTTGGCACTGGCAACAGATTCTATCTATCGATGTAACAAGTTGTATTGTGCGTATAAATAGAAAAACTATAAGTGCTAGCCATATTAGCAGATTTAGGAAGAGTAAAATTAAACCTGGAAAAAAAGCCAATACCCAAAATATAAATATACTGAAGGGTTTTCCACCCAATTTATACTGTCCTTTTCCTTTATAGCCACACTTAGAACAAATCAATTCAACACCTTTAGTCTGAATAATAACTTCTCGGCTTTTTACTTGTTTTTCATCATAACCCCTACGTAAATCAGGATTAGATAAAATACTGTACGCTTTCTTGGTTTTTTGGATACGAAGCTGGGCAGCTTGCTTTAATTGTTCGGTAGAAGCATCATCTTTAAGACCTAAAAACAGATAATGCTTTTTTTGTACAGCAAGTTTAACTTTATTAATTTGAACTTGAGCCGCTCGCTTAATTTGAGCTTGCTCAATGTCTTGCTTAACACCTAGTATTTTATATAAAGATGGCTTCATCACCTTAACCTACAAATCATTAAAAGACAGAAAGTGAATAAGCAGATTAGCATTAAGGTTATATCAGGACAAGCATTTAAATTCCTCATAATTTAGGAACAGACTGCTCAACAGACTCATCCTCAAATTCAGATATAGCAAAATCCTCTAGCTTTTTAACTGGGGTTTGAGGCTCTAATCTATGAACCTTTTGTTTTATCATATTTAAGTAATTCAATAAGCTGTCAAACCTCAGCTAATTTACTCTCAGGTAAAATCATTAATTCTCGATAAATATCATCGGCTATTGTACTCATACAAGCACCTCTTCATTATTTGATGATGTCTAAATCGATTATGATGGTGGTCTGAATTAGGGTTTACTGAATTTTAGGACTAACAAGATTAAGATTTTAGAGGTATTTAGAAATTGTAGCAAATACTTGAGATTAGCTTGGATATAATCCTGATTTAGATATTGAGGATTGAAATGCAAGTTTTGCACGATTGTCATACGACAATATGTGCAAAACGAGGACTACGTGTTTAATTGGTGTCTGGCAATGGCTCACCAATAGTAAAACTACGGCCTGAACGATTAGGATGATTTTCTATGGTAATCACCTCATTTTTATATTCTACAGTCACACCTTGCACCACCCCAAAACGCATTTTAAACGGAGGCTCACCTGTCACCGTCACACTGCGCCCAGCTTTGGCCACACCTTCAAATACTTTTTCACCAGTATTGTCAATAATCCGTGTCCATGAATCAAGCGAGTAGTTCACGACGGCAGTATGCAATTGTTCCGCAGTAAATGTCGGCGTTGCCTCTTCAGCACTGGCTTCGCTTGCAGCATCAGTTGAAGTCAATGAAATAGTGACGCTGTCAACATCATCAGATGACTCTGTTGCTGTGGTTTCATTATTATCGGCAGACTCTTTATCACTACCATTTTCAGCACTTAAACGTGGTAATGCTAAAAGATGTTCCCCAGCATTATCAATTGTTTCAGGTAATTCCATTCCTATGCCACCTTGCATTGGCTTACCCGAAAATGAACGAATGCTGCCCAATACCACTAATGCTGCCACCGCTAAGAAAAACAGGATAGTAAAGGTTTTAACGCGCCAATCTTTACTATTCACACTATTCACTTGACCGCCATAATTAATTTGAGGCGTAATCATTGGCAATGACTCATCAGGCTGAATCGTATTGTATGCACCAACTAACGCATCAGATGATGGTACATCCAATAATTTAGCATAATTGCGAATATAACCGCGTACAAAAATAGGTGGGGGTAGTGCTCCATAATCCCCTGCTTCCAATGCTGTTACAACACCAGTATCTAAATAAAGCCTATCTGCGACATGATCTATAGAAAGATTTTTTTGTTCACGCAGTTGCTTCAACCATTCACCAGGTTTTAAGCCATTTAATTCAATTGAGTCCGAAACGGGTTCTACAGGCTCTGCTGATTCTTGTTGTTCACCCTCAGCCGAATCTTCAGTCGTAATTTTAATGACACCCTCTTCCGTAGCATCATTTCCATAAGTTGTTGTCATATTATGTACCGTAATTCTCTATTTATGATAACGTTTTTTGTTCAACCATTGTACTTCAATAGCATCTGGAAATTCAGAACGCAAAATTCGTGCATAACGTGCTTTTGTCTCTGTATCATGTAGTGCATGTGCAATGCGAACCCCTAGCCATAAAGTTTGTGCATTATGAGGTCTATCTTCTATATAGCGTTTAAAATAGTCTTGTGCTACATTATAACGACCTGTATCAGAATTCAGTAGTGCCATTTGATATATAGCACGAGAAAAACGTGGGTTTAAAGTCAAAGCATGGCGTAAATAGGCTTCTGCCTCTTCATTATGATTATGCCGCATCGCACAGATCGCCGCATTGGTTGCAGGCACTTCAGGCCGTGCATATACAGGATTTGCCAACGAAATAAGAAATGACCGATTCGCATTTTCCCAAGTGCCATATTTGCATAAAAACTGACCATAATTATTTTGAATCGTCGCATTATAAACCTGCAATTTCACCGCTGTTTCATAGTGATTTCGTGCATCTTCAATTTGGCCAACCCGTTCAAATAAAATAGCAATCGTGCTATGGGCATCGGCATAATTCTCATCTTTTTCAATCGCTTTGCGTAAGCGATTCAGTGCAATTTCCATTTTGCCCCGTCTCATATACTCAATGCCTAGATTCAAATTGATTTCAGATACTTTTTCAGGTTTATAAGGCTTCACTTGGCTAATGTCGTATTCCAAATGCTTTAGGTCATCTAAACTGTTAAGCTGAGTAAAATCCTTATCAGTAATCACAGGGTTGCTGCCACAAGCCACTAACGATATTGAGATTACAAATAAGATTAAATACTTCATCCCATTATTCTCGGTTGCATAGTAATCGGCTTAGTGTGGCCTTGCCTTTTATTAAAGACCCGTCCAACAAGTTGACCACAAGCCGCATCAATGTCATCGCCACGGGTTTTGCGGGTCACGGTGATTAGACCTGCATTGATTAAAATATCTCGAAACGTATTGATTCGCGCCTGACTCGAACGTTGATAAGGCGAGTTAGGGAATGGATTAAATGGAATCAAATTAATTTTTGCAGGCACATTGCGTAATAGCTTAGCCAGTTGTTGTGCTTGTTTAGGACTATCATTGAAATCTTGCAACATCACATATTCAAAGGTAATTTTACGACGGTTTTCATTTTTAATATAATCACAACAAGCTTCAAGTAATTCTGCAATCGGATATTTTTTATTGATTGGCACTAATTCATTGCGTAACTCATCTGTGGGCGCGTGTAATGAGACCGCAAGATTGACAGGACATTCTTGTTTTAAACGTTCCATCGCGGGGACAATGCCTGCGGTGCTTAATGTAATTCGTCGCCATGATAAGCCGTAGCTAAAATCATCTCGCATCAAATTCATCGCTTTGACCACATTTTTAAAATTCGCCAACGGTTCACCCATACCCATTAACACAACATTGCTGATGGCTCGCTGTTGTACATCGGTTGCATAGATGTCTTGAGAACGTAAGTGATGTTCTGCTAACCACAGTTGCCCAATAATTTCGCCAACAGTTAAATTACGACTAAACCCTTGCTGTGCGGTGGAACAAAAGCTGCAATCGAGTGCACATCCCACTTGGGAAGAAATACATAAGGTATTGCGATCATCTTCGGGAATAAACACCATTTCAATACGGTTACCATCAGCCAGTTCCAGCACCCATTTTCGTGTACCGTCTACTGATATTTGCTCCGTGACGATTTGCGGGATTGTTAAGCTGGTTTCAGTCTGGAGGCGTTGACGCAATGTTTTGCTTAAATTGGTCATTTGGTCAAAATCTGTTATGCCAAGCTGGTGCACCCATTTTAAAACTTGAGTCGCACGAAATGGTTTTTCACCCCATTCAGTAAAAAATTGGCCTAAATCTTCGCGGTTATAATCTAATAAATTCATCATATTCAATTATCAATTAGTAGTTATCAAATAACAGTCATCAATGAGCAATGAGCAGTATAAAAAACGATACTTAATCGCTTACTGATAACTGTTTACTGACAACGATTCACTGATTAGCGTGTTCTTGGGCAAAGCTCAGCATCAGTGAAAAAATAAGCAATTTCAGTTGCAGCAGTCTCTGTAGCATCAGAGCCGTGTACTGCATTTTCATCAATCGATTCAGCAAAGTCAGCACGGATAGTGCCAGCAGCCGCATCTTTAGGATTTGTCGCACCCATTAAATCACGGTTTTTCTGAACGGCAGCTTCACCTTCTAACACTTGCACCATGATAGGGCCAGAAATCATGAAGTCGACTAATTCGCCAAAAAATGGGCGTTCTTTATGAACAGCATAGAAGCCTTCAGCTTGTTCACGCGATAAGTGCAACATTTTAGCCGCGATGATTTTTAAGCCACCTTTTTCAAAGCGAGCATAAATTTCACCAATCACATTTTTTGCAACTGCATCTGGCTTGATAATAGAAATAGTGCGTTCAATCGCCATTCAAAAGTACTCCAGTTGGTTTTTAGAGAACGCAATTATATCAATTTATCAGCCAGTTAGGATATAAGATTTACATTTGTTTAATAAAAAGCTTAATGTGTTGATTATATGCAGGTTTAATTTTAGCTATTTGTTTTAGAATAATGAGGAAACTAAAGCGCATTCTCCAATTTTAGATAACGTATTCCAGATGAAAAATAAGCCGTTATAAAATAGATTAATCCTCTGTTATATCTGAATTATAATTAATTTCTGACAGCTTGTTATCGAGCATTTCCAGTTTCTGGATTAGAAGCCATTAGCAGATAGATAACGCTGATATTTTTTAAAAAAATTAGTTGACTCAATTTTCTATGATTAAGTTGAACTAATATCATCAGAGCAAGATAAATAATGGCGTTTACGGTATTTTTAAAACAACGGTGGCCATGTTATTCTAGCAGTTAGAAATACCATTGATTGTTGGAACGACTGGGCTTTCTATATAAAAAATCAAATCGCTTAAGCAAAACTGGCTGTGGAACGATAATGGATAACTTTTCCCAATTGCTAACTATTTTACCAACCCATAAAGTCTTACTGACGGATGAAGCAGTACGCCCTTATGAATGTGATGGTTTATCTGCCTATAAACAACGTCCGGGCGCGGTGGTGCTACCCGATACGATTGATGAGATTAGAGCTGTGTTACGCTTTTGTCATCAGCAGAAAATACCGATCGTTCCGCGCGGAGCAGGTACAGGCCTATCGGGTGGTGCTTTGCCGCGTGAAGATGGGGTTTTACTCAGCTTAGCCAAATTCAAACATATTCTAAAAATTGACCCTGAAGCTCGTAGCGCAACGTTACAACCCGGTGTGCGTAATTTAGCCATTTCACAAGCAGCGGCTGCTTACAATTTGTATTATGCACCTGATCCTTCTTCACAAATTGCTTGTACGATTGGTGGTAATGTGGCAGAAAATTCAGGCGGTGTGCATTGTTTAAAATATGGTTTGACTACCCACAATATTTTACAGCTTAAAGTGCTCACAATGGACGGCGAATTATTAACTATTGGCAGTGAGGCTCTCGATAGCTCAGGTTATGATTTATTGGCTCTGATGACAGGTTCAGAAGGCTTGCTTGGTATTATCATTGAAATTACAGTGAAATTATTAATCAAACCACCTGAGATTAAAGTCTTACTCGCCAGTTTTGATGAGGTCACTTTAGCAGGTCAGGCTGTGGCAGATATTATTGGCTCTGGCATTATTCCAGCAGGTTTGGAAATGATGGATAATGCGGCGTTATGTGCGGCTGAGGATTTTGTCAAAGTGGGTTATCCCAAAGGCGCGGCGGCCATTTTATTGTGTGAATTAGATGGCAATCAAAATGAAGTTGATTTACAGGTCGAACGGGTACAAAAATTACTTAAACAAGCAGGTGCAACTGAAATTCGGGTAGCAGAAACGGAACAAGAGCGAATGCAATTTTGGGCAGGACGTAAAAATGCGTTTCCAGCGGTTGGACGGATTTCACCTGATTATTATTGTATGGATGGCACAATCCCTCGTAAACACTTACCCAAAGTTTTAGAAGGCATTAACCAACTGAGTCAGCATTATAATTTGCCTGTGGTGAATGTATTCCATGCAGGTGATGGCAATTTACATCCTTTGATTTTATATGATGCGAATCAAACGGGTGAGCTGGAAAAAGCCGAAGAATTTGGTGGCAAAATTTTAGAATTATCCGTTGCTTGCGGTGGTTCAATTACGGGTGAGCATGGGGTCGGTATCGAAAAGATTAACCAAATGTGTGTGCAATTCAATGCAGATGAGTTGAGTCAATTTCATTCGATTAAACAGGCTTTTGATCCCCTCAAATTATTAAATCCAGGGAAAGCGATTCCGACTTTGCATCGTTGTGCGGAATTTGGTGCATTGCATGTACATAATGGTCAATTGCCATTTCCTGATTTAGAACGGTTTTAGAGAGTGTATTGGAAATACGCTTTGCTATTCGATCTAGCATCATTTTACAAGGCAATATTTTGTAAATAAACACGCTCTAATCAGATTGGAGAACAGCCCACAAACTGGATAACTCTATTAATTACAACTTTAGCTTGTATCAATATCAGAGGCTAGAGTGTTAAAATAGAGCCAGATAAGTTTTATAATCTCACCAAATAACAATAGGCATAAAGAGTTCTATGGCACGTATCACGGATTGCTTTGACCGTCTCAAACAGCAAAATAGCACTGCATTGATTCCATTCATTACGGCAGGAGACCCACAGCCTGAATTTACTGTCCCATTTATGCACGCTTTGGTGAGTGCAGGTGCTGACATTATTGAATTAGGGATTCCTTTTTCTGACCCAATGGCCGATGGGCCCGTGATTCAAAAAGCCAGTGAACGCGCTTTGGCCGCAGGCACGCATTTAAAAGATGTGTTAGAGATGGTTAAAACCTTTCGCCAACAAGACAGCGATACACCTGTGGTACTGATGGGTTATTTAAATCCTATCGAAATGATGGGTTATGAAGCCTTTGCTCAAGCAGCTCATGCGGCGGGTGTTGATGGTATTTTAAGCGTAGATTTACCTCCTGAAGAAGCTGAAGAGCCTTTGAAAATATTCAAAAAATATCAGCTTGATCCTATTTTCTTACTTGCACCAACCAGCGATGATGAACGGATTCAAAAAGTAGCACATTATGCTTCGGGCTATTTGTATTCAGTTTCACTGAAAGGTGTGACAGGCAGTGCTAATTTAGATGTGAATGCAGTGAGTGAGAAAATGCAGCAAATTCGCCAGCATACTGATATTCCAATTGGGGTTGGATTTGGGATTAAAGACCCTGAAACAGCGGCTCAGGTTGCCAAAGTCAGTGATGCGGTGATTGTTGGAAGTGCTTTAGTTAAACGTATAGAAACACTACCACATGGTGAATTATTAGAATCCATGAGTGATTTTGTAAAATCCTTACGTCATGCAATGGATAATGTCTAATGAGTAAAGTTGATACAGTTTTTGGTATTCATGCAGTTCAGAAAATTTTAGATTCTGACCCGATTCGTATTTTAGAAATTTGGGTATTAGAAGGACGGCATGATAAACGGCTGCAACCCCTAATTAGGGAGCTTGAGAAGCTAGGATTGACTTTAAATACGGTTCAGCGCAAGACTTTAGATAAATTATCTCAAGAAGGCCAGCATCAAGGTATTGTGATTCGTTGCAAAGCGTTGCCAGCTCTGAGTGAAAATGATTTACAGCCGCTTATTGACCGACTAGAAAAACCTGCTTTTTTCCTTATTTTAGATGAAGTGCAAGACCCGCATAATTTAGGTGCTTGTTTTCGGACGGCAGATGCAGCAGGTGTGGACGCGATTATTGTGCCGAAAAATAAAGCCTGTGGCTTATCGCCAACGGTGCATAAAGTGGCTTGTGGTGCAGCAACCACGATTCCTTTTATCCAAGTCACTAATTTAGCGCGGACATTGCAATGGTTACAAAAGCAAAATATCTGGATTATTGGTACTAGCGATCAGGCAAAAAAATGGGTTTATGAGATTGATTTTACTGCAAATATTGCGTTGGTCATGGGTGCTGAAGATACAGGCTTGCGTCGTCTGACTGAAGAGCATTGCGATGAACTGGCTAAATTACCCATGTTAGGTTCAGTTGAAAGTTTAAATGTCTCTGTTGCTACAGGTATTTGTTTATACGAAGTGGTTAAACAACGCTTGGCATAACAAGCTATTTAATCAAATACAATGCTTTAGAGTGTTTTTTGGAAGGCCTTCTATTCCTAAGCATTCGCATAAAAATGGCTCTATTTGCAATTCTTAGCATTTTGCCATGATTACAGGTAAGCCATATTGAATCTTAGTTTAAGCTTGCCTGTAAGTTTTTCCAAAAAAGCCTAAAACCCGTTATACTAAAAAACTGCTTGTTCTCTCACATTGGTAATAATAATGAAAAGTATTTTTTCCATATTATTTATATTGTTATATAGCAATATTGCTTGGGCACAATTGCCTGTTTATGTCAGTATTTTGCCTCAAAAATATTTTGTGGAACGGATTGGCGGAGAACATGTCAATGTTTCCGTAATGGTACAAGCAGGGCATAGTCCTGCGACTTACGAACCCACGCCACAGCAAATGGTAAAACTAAGCCAAACAAAGCTTTATTTCAAAATTGGTGTACCGTTTGAGAACGTGTGGTTACATAAATTACAGCAAAATAATCCGCAATTAATGGTTATTGATACGAGACAGGGTATTGATTTGCAGGCAATGCCAGATATAGAAATGCTATTTTCTGAACATCATGAAGAAGCACATGAGCATGAGGAACATCATGAAGAAGCGCATGAGCATGAGGAACATCATGAAGAAGCGCATGAGCATGAGGAACATCATGAGGAAGCGCATGAGCATGAGGAACATCATGAGGAAGTGCATGAGTATGAGGAACATCATGAAGAAGCGCATGAGCATGAGGAACATCATGAGGAAGCACATCAGCACGGCGAATTTGACCCGCATATTTGGTTAAGTCCGCGTTTAGTCAAAGTAATGGCGCAGCACATTTTACAGCAACTTATCAAATACGATCCTGAACATAAAACCGACTATCAACAAAATCATACACAATTTATTCAAGATTTAAATCAACTTGATGCTGAGATTCAACAAACTTTGAGTGTAATAAAAGATAAACGTTTTATGGTGTTTCATCCTTCATGGGGCTATTTTGCTCAAGCTTATGGCTTGCAACAAATTCCAATTGAAATTGAAGGTAAATCACCGAATTCAAAAGATTTAGTCCGCCTTATCAACTATGCACAACAGCAAAATATCAAAGTCATTTTTGTACAGAAACAATTTAGCCAAAAAGCCGCTCAAGCGATTGCTGATAATATTCAAGCCCAACTGATCGTTGTAGACCCATTAGCAGAAAATTATATTCAGAACCTGAGTGCAATAGCCCATACATTTGTGAAAGTGATGAAATAATCCATGACAACGGCGATTCAACTTGAGAATGTCAGCTTTGCTTATGATGCTCCAACTATTTTGGAAAACATTAGTTTAAACATTGAAACTAAAGAATTTTTAGGCATTATTGGTCCAAATGGCGGCGGTAAAAGCACTTTATTAAAAATCATTTTAGGCTTATTGAAACCGACTCAAGGCCACGTCAATATTTTTGGTAAACCGCCCGCCAAACAGCGGGTTCATATTGGTTATGTACCGCAATTTGCAGCCTTTCCGCGCCATTTTCCAATTTCAGTACAAGAAACAGTATTAATGGGACGTTTAGGGATTAGTCGTTCTTGGCTAGGTTTTAATCGTGAAGACAAGGCCATTGCTCAACATGCAATGCAAACCACTCATATTGCCGATTTAGCACAGCGTCAGATTGGGCGTTTATCTGGAGGGCAATTGCAACGGGTTCTGATTGCGCGGGCTTTAGCTTGCCAGCCAAAAATTTTGATTTTAGATGAACCCACCGCCAATATTGACCAACGAGTGGAAGAAGATATTTTTGATTTACTAAAAGAATTAAATCGAGAGTTGACGGTGCTAGTGGTTTCACATGATATTGGATTTATTTCAGCTTATGTGAGTCGAGTGGCTTGCTTGAATAAAACCTTGTTATGTCATCAAACCTCATCTGTTACCCCGCAAAAACTTGAGCAACTTTATCATATTCCAGTTCGTGCCATCCAACATCAACATTATTAGGTCATCATGAGTACATTTTTGGACGCTTTGTGGCAATTCAGTTTTTTGCAACATGCCATGCTTGCAGGCTTATTAGCGAGTATCGGCTGTGGTGTGATTGGCACGTATGTGGTTGTAAAACGGATTACTTTTCTTGCAGGCGGCATTGCTCATGCTGTGCTTGGAGGAATGGGGATTGCCTATTATTTTCAACAACCTGTATTGCTTGGTGCACTGGTTGCAGCTTTGGGAACAGCACTATTTATCGGTTGGGTGTATTTATATAATAAGCAAAATGAAGATACTTTAATCGGTGCGGTGTGGGCAACAGGGATGGCGATTGGGATAATGTTTATTTCACAAACTCCAGGCTATAACGTTGATTTGATGAGCTATCTATTTGGCAATATTTTGATGGTTTCTCGCACTGATTTATACTTAATGGCAGGTTTGGACGCAGTGATCGTGTTGACCGTGATTGTATTTTATAAGCAATTATTAGCGACTTGTTTTGATGAAGAGTTTGCACAATTACGTAATGTATCGGTGACGTTTTTCTACTTATTATTGTTGTGCATGGTTGCATTGACTGTTGTATTGTTGATTCGAGTTGTGGGCTTGATTTTGGTAATTGCATTGCTAACATTGCCCGCAGCGATTGCGTTACAGTATGCTTTATCACTCAGCTATATTATGTTGCTGGCGAGTGTATTGGGGATTGTGTTTACTTCCACAGGTTTGGGTATCGCTTATGAGTATAATTTACCAGCGGGTGCTAGTATCATTCTCGTTGCTGCTGCCAGTTATTTTAGCTCAACCTTGTTTATTCAGTCATTATCAAATAAACGCTAACACTCAGCATCGTAACTTGAGAATGGTTCAAGTTTCCTAAACTAAAAAAGCCACTCTGTGGGAGTAGCCTTGTTAGCAGGGTGTGTTTTATTTGAAAAATATTTTATAGCATAAGTTATGAATTTTTTTTATTTTCAGGGGTTAACGTACGCCATTTTGAGTAAGAAACCATAGTGAAATAAAAATAATAGATAATATTGCCCAAATCCACGCCAAATTGTCTTTAACCAAACTTCCACCTGCATGGATTTTGTCTTCCTGACATAAACGTAATGCACTGTTAAGCATATATAATTCATCGCCTAAACGATAGGTTCGGCCGCCAATCATTAGATTATTCTCTGGCTCAATATTTGTAATTCTAACAAAGCAACCTAATTCATTCACCCGCGTGATTTTACCTTTCACATCTACGCGAGTACTAGAAAATAATTCTCGACCCTCAAAATAGAATTCTACATAATCGTCAATATTAAACATAATTTGCTCTTTTTAGTATATGTTATCTAAAGATATTTCTTTTAGAGCAAAGGAAATGCCATTCTAATTTTTGACGAAATAATATAATAAATTCAAACTATTACTAAAACAGGCTTTATTTAAGCACAACGCAGACTGACGATAAAAATGGCATTATCAGCGACGATGGCTGGATTTTCGTCACATTTTTTGTACCGCATCGACATGCAATCCGCATTGTTCCCGTTCCAAGGTTAAAACCTCAGTTGACTTCAAAGACCATGCTTTGGTGCGTTGCATGACCAAATTGCTTAATGCGGCGATATGCTCATCTTGTGCATTTAAAGCTGGAATATAATGATAATGTTCACCGCCTGCTTGTAAAAAATACTGACGATTTTCTTGGTCAATTTCTTCCAGTGTTTCCAAACAATCGGCCGCAAAACCGGGGCAAATCAGATTGACATGTTTTATACCTTGCTGTGGCAATTGTTTTAAAATTTCATCGGTATATGGTTTTAACCATTGCTCACGCCCAAAACGAGATTGAAAGACCACTTGATATTTGTCGGTTGTTAAATCCAGTTCAGTAGCAACTAAACGAGCGGTTTTATGACACTCACAAAAATAAGGATCACCTGCATCAAAAAAGCGTTGTGGGATACCATGGAATGAAAATAATAATTTATCGGGCTGTCCATGTTGTATCCAATGCTGTTGGATACTGTGGGCTAAAGCTTTAATATAATCATCATTATCATGATAATGGCTAATAAACTGTAAATCTGGAATCCAGCGCCATTTTTTCAAACAATCTCCAACGGCATCATAAGTTGAGCCTGTCGTGGATGAGCTATATTGAGGATAAAGTGGTAACACAATAATACGTTGTGCATTCATTTGTCGTAGCTGTTCTAAACCTGTGGCAATTGATGGCTGACCATAACGCATTCCTAAGACCACTTTAACAGGTGAATCAAAGTGTTGAGATAACATCTCTTGCACACCATCTACTTGTTGCTGGGAAATGGCTAAAAGTGGTGAACCTTTATCTGTCCAGACTTTGGCATAGCTTTTTGCAGAACGGGCAGGACGGACGCGTAAAATAATTCCGTGTAAAATTGGCCACCATAACCAGCGAGGCATTTCTGTAATCCGTGGATCACTTAAAAATTCTGCTAAATAACGGCGTAATGCAGTGGCTGTTGGCGCATCAGGTGTACCTAAATTCGTCAGCAAAACACCTGTCAAAGCCAGTTTGTCATGTGGGTTTTCACTGCTGTTTAAATAACTTTTCATGTTTTAGCTATTTCCAATCTGATTTTGCAATAGATATTATCGCCATAAGAGTGGATAAACAAGAGAGAATGAGGAGGACAGGATAATATAGTCAATTTTGGTTTGTATGTTAGGACTGGCAGTTCTTTTATACTTTAAATATCAATCACTTTTAAAATTAAGGATTGCCAGTCCTGTATCACTTTAAAATAAAACGACTATAGGTTGGACAGAACAGGGCATTGCAGAGAGCCCTTTCAACGATTTTTTGCTCTACACAAACCATTAGAAAACATTTGAAACAATCATTTAATTGTTCTTCCAATGGTTGCTACAAACTCTTGCGTGCAGAGCATTCAAAATCAGATGAGAACTTTAACAGCCTTTATCATTATAAAGTGTGGTTAAATATGCCCGTCTTTCATTGATTAATTCTTCAGCTTGTCCTGCATCATAGTAAGTATAAGCAAGACCAGGTAACCAAAACAATGCGGACGCAACATTGGTGCCTGTGACTCCTTTCTTAGAGTCTATATCTGTCTCAGCATCGTCTAATCTTGCTAATTCTGAGGTTAACTCATTACAAGATAATTTATGATCACCGGGTTGAACGGTCTGAATTTTTGTAGATGTTGCACATCCACCTAGTAATAATGTCGCTAATAATATTGACATAAACATTATTGTCATTTTATTCATATTATGATTGCCCTTCAAATATAAGAAAGTGAGTGTTTTATTAAATCAATTGTATTTTTAACTACTTTGTCTTGAATATCAATATTTATAAAATATAAAGCGGTTGATTTTTTAGGAAAGAGTAAATCTTTACCAAAATTTCTTTAATCGTCTAAGCCAATAATTTTTTTGGTTTTGAAACACATTGTAAATCCGTTTAACTTGATGGTTCTCAATAAACTCAAGTAATAATTGCTGAAACGCTTCAGGCTGTTCTAACTGTGGCGCATGACCCACGTTATCCCATATTACAAATTGGGCTTGTGGCAAGGCCTCAACCATACGTTCCAATGCCGCTTTTTCCACAATCGTATCTTGTGAGCCCCATAATACCAACACGGGTAAATTCAATTTTCCAAGTTCGTCTTGCACCGACCACGTTGTCAAGGCCTCATAAAAACCTACAATGGCTTCTGGTGACATGCGAGCAGCGTCATCCAATAAAGTCACAAAACTCTCTTGATTAGTCTTAATATTGGGCATCATGCGAGTAAGGGCTTTATACAAACTCATGCGATTTAAATTCAAGGTTTGCATTACATGGTGGAAATCAGATGATTCCGTCAAACGTAACTGAGGAAAACTAGGTTTTAAATGCGCCATACCCTCCGCAGGTGCTGAAGAGACTAAAGTTAAAGTACGCACTTTTTGCGGATAGTTGAGTGCAAACTGCATTGCCACCGCACCGCCCAAGGAATGGCCGACTAAATGTACCGCAGGTAAATCTAAAGCTTGGGTAAATTCATAAATATCAGCTGCCATTTGCTCGATAGTATAACCGCCATCAGGTCGAGTCGTATCACCACAACCACGCAACTCTGGGGTATAAGCACGGTAACGCTCGGGTAAATGCTGCAATAATGGTTGCCACCATCGCCATGAGGCAAAATTACCATGAATTAGCAATAATGTGGTTTGAGCAGATTCAAGTCCACAATGTTCGTAGTGCATCTCAATATTGTGAGGTAGTCGCGCAAAAGGCATAGTTTATAACACCATATAGTTTATAACACCATCAAGGTACGTTCATGCGCACTGAGTTCAGTGTATAAAGCATCAAGTTGAGTTTTGCTACGGGCAATAATATCAACCGTAACCGCCACATAATTACCGCCTTTACTCTCACGTTGTCGTACCGCACTTTCACCCATATCGGGGCAATGTTTGCGCACGATTTCCACAACCAGCACATCAAAATCCGTATTGGCTTTACCCATGACTTTGATCGCAAAATCGCATGGGAATTCGAGTAAGGTTTCTGGTTGATCTTGTTCTGTATTAGTTGATTTCATGAGCACGTAATGATTGTTTATAAACTTGAAATAAATCCCAAGCCTGTTTCCAAACCGTACCAACTTGGCCTTGACCTACAGGTTTACCATCTAATTCAATCACGGGCAAAATTTCACGCGTCGAGCTTGTAAGCCAAATTTCATCCGCATCGCGTAATTGCGCTTCAGTGATTTGGGCTTCTTTACATACTAGATTCGCTGATTGCATCGATTCCATAATTAAATCGCGGGTAATGCCTGTTAGAATAAAAGGCCCTTCTGGTGGTGTTAAGGCCGTACCATCCTTAATCACAAAAACATTACTGGCAGCACCTTCGGTTACATAACCTTCACGTAACAAAATAGACTCGGCTGCACCTTGTTCTACCGCTTGTTGACGCAATAAAACGCTGCCAAGCAAGGCAATTGATTTGACGTGACATAATTGCCAACGAATATCATCCAAAGTAATCGCACTGACACCTGTTGAAGGCGGAGAGTCAACCAACGGATCGCTCATCATAAATACAGTGTGATGGGTTTGGTCTGGAAAATTATGTTTACGTTTTGCAACGCCGCGCGTCACTTGTAAATAAATAGATTGGTCACCGTCACCTGCTTGGTTTTTGGCAACCAATTGTTTTAGTGCTTCAGTCCATTCCGCATTCGTCATCGGGTTGGATAATCGGATACTGGCTAAGCTGTTATCTAAACGCTTTAAATGCGCGTCCAAACGAAATAAACGCCCAGAATAGACAGGAATCACTTCATAAACACCATCACCAAAGATAAAGCCACGATCTAAAACGGGAATCTGTGCTTGCTCTAGTGGTAAGAATGTGCCATTAAGGTATGCAATTGACATATTAAATCAGTTTATTTTAGCTGCTAAGTTAAAGCTTATTATACTGTATTTAGTGCTGCATATTGTGAAAAAGTCGGCGATTGAGAAGAAACAATTCAGCCAGTTTAATCAACAATTGCAGCTCAAATAGTGCGGGCTATCTTAGTGAGGCCAGCATATTGTGCATACCATAGTGAACTAAAGTATATATTTGACTGCCCACTTGATGCCAAGTCAGCTTCATTGATGAAAAGGTAAGATGCCATGTTTTTGCCATTGCAGTCATCCACTTTCCCATGAATATTAAAAATTTAGACAACATTCCAAGCATTGTTGCTATCATTGTAATACCCTCCAAGTTACTCATTATCTCATTTTGAGTATGACTGATAAATACCCAATTTGCAAAGAAATTAAGACTCTAAATACCTCTCAATTTTATGGTAATCAAGCCTCTTTTTCTAACTTAGAAACAGCAGATTACTTAAAATTAACGATGCCAAACTTTAAATCGTTCTAACTGTAACTATAATAAGCCCTATCATCCGCCAATTCTCAAAAGCCATCCACTTATGCCTCAATTTAATGGCCACACGTTTCAACAACTGTTTGAATTAGACACGCTTAAAGCATTTGACCAACAATTTTTAGATGCCTTAACGCCTGAATTAAAACAACAATTATTAGCTTATCGCCGACAATCTCAAGCATTTTCAAATATTAAAATCAGCGAGTTATTATTAGATTGTGCACCTGTGTTAGAACAGTTTATAGCTCAGCTATTCGATATTGAATTTGAGCTTGAGCAGCTAAAAGGGCAGATGGTACAAAATGACCCTATATTGCAATTTAAAAAATGGTTTGTTTTGCGCCGTGCGCGACGCAGATTAAATAAACAAGAATCTTTACCTAGTTTTGAATTATTAGATCAGTGGTTAGAACAGCAAATAGCTGGTGATTCCTCTGATAAAGAGTTGGCGACCGCAAAATTGGGATTGCACTATTTAAATAATAAAGATGAGTATAAAGAGGAAATTGAGCAATTAACTCAATGGTGTATTCAGGCGATAAAAGTCTCTGTAGGTCAAGCCACGGTTAAAAGCTGGATCAGTTTCAATTTACCACAACAAACCGATCCACAAAATTTAGTCGCATTAATCCCAGCTCAACCACATTGTCAACAAGCACCACATCATCATCAACGCCAAGGTTTTGATTTAACTGATTGGGGAATGTCATTGCGTGAAATCCAAGGCGAAATTCATTATTGTTTGTTTTGTCATGAACATGATGGCGATTCGTGTTCTAAAGGATTTTTAGTTAAAAAAGCGGACTATGAATCAGGCTTTAGGCAAGATGCGTTACAAAATACCCTGACAGGTTGTCCTTTGACTGAAAAAATTTCAGAAATGCATGTTTTGAAACGCGAGGGCTACAGTCTTGCCGCTTTGGCGATGGTGATGACTGATAATCCCATGTGTCCTGCAACGGGGCATCGGATTTGTAATGAATGTATGAAAGCCTGCGTTTATCAAAAGCAAACCCCTGTTAATATTCCTGAAATTGAAACTCGGGTTTTATCTGATGTATTGGATTTACCTTATGGAGTTGAGGTTTACGATTTATTGACCCGTTGGAATCCATTGCGGCAACAGCAATTTTTACCTCAAGCGTATAACGGCTTAAAAGTATTGATTGCAGGTCAAGGGCCGGCGGGTTTTACACTTGCACATCATTTGTTAATGCAAGGTTTTGCGGTGGTTGGTGTGGATGGGTTGAAAATCGAGCCATTAGATCAACAATTAATCCATAATCCAATTAAAAATTATACAGATATAACAGAGGATTTAAGCAAAAGAATCACTTTAGGTTTTGGCGGCGTGGCTGAATATGGGATTACGGTACGTTGGGATAAAAATTATTTAAAATTGATTTACTTAAGTCTCTTGCGTCGTTCGCATTATCAAGTGTTTGGTAATATTCGTTTTGGCGGTACGATTACAGTTGAAGATGCTTGGGAGTTGGGTTTTGACCATTTGGCGATTGCGGTTGGGGCGGGTTTACCGCAGGCTTTGCCAATTGAAAATAGTTTAGCCACAGGGATGCGCCAAGCCAATGATTTCTTGATGGCGTTGCAACTCACAGGGGCGGCAAAATCAGATAGTTTGGCTAATTTACAAATTCGATTACCTGCGGTTGTGATTGGTGGTGGCTTAACCGCGATTGATACCGCAACTGAAGTGCAAGCTTATTATTTAGTCCAAATTGAGAAAATAGCCCACCGTTATGCTGAATTGGAAAAAGCGGGGCTAAAAGATAATATTTGGCAACAATTGACTGCCACGGAACAAATGATTTTACAACAGTTTTTAACTCATGCGCAACAGTTGCACGATTTGAAACAGCAAGCGGCAGAACAGTGTATTGAGCCAGATACTCAGAGTCTGATTCATCAATGGGGCGGTGTCAGCATTATTTATCGAGGGAATTTGCAACAATCACCTGCTTATACTCGTAATCATGAGGAAGTGATTCAGGCCTTAGAAGAGGGAATCTATTATGCACAAGGCTTTGAACCTAAAGCGGTTAAATTGGATTCTGAAGCTCATGCTACAGGTCTGACTTGTATTAAACGTGAACAAGATGAAGCAGGACAATGGCAAGCGACTGAAAATGAAGTGACTTTTGCAGCCAACAGCATATTAGTTGCAACAGGGGCAAAAACCAATATTGCCTATGAATTTGAGCATCGTGGCACATTTGAGCGGGTTGGTTTTGAATATCAGCCTTATCATTTACAAGATGGCGAGCTACAAAAAGTCGATGCGGTTGAGCATTGCAAACAAGCAGAATTCGGTGCATTTACCTCATATCAAAATCAGGGCAATAAAGTCACATTCTTAGGTGATACGCACCCCGCATTTCATGGCAATGTGGTCAAAGCGATTGCATCAGGCCAGAAGGTATATCCACATATTGTTCAAGCCTTGGCTGACAAAAAAGTTGATAAATCCGACTTAGAATCTGAATATCAACAATTTAAAACAAAAATCCAAGATTTACTCACAGCTAAAATAACTTCAATTCAATATTTGACAGAAAATGTATTAAGTATTCAGATTCATGCGCCTATGGCGGTACAGAAGTTTTCACCGGGGCAATTTTTCCGTATTCAAAATTTTGAAACAGATAGCCCAACTGTGCAAAATACAAAATTACAAATGGAAGCGATTGCGGTTTTAGGGGCTAATGTAGATAAGGAAAAAGCAGAGCTTCAAGTGATAGTGATTACACAGGGAACAAGTTCTCGTCTATGTGGTCAATTACAAGTAGGACAACAAATTGCGCTCATGGGGCCTACGGGTGCAAAAGCAAAAATTACTGAGGATAACGAAACCATTTTATTTATTGGCGGACAGTTAGCAATTCCTGAAATATTATCTGTAGGCAAGGCTTTGAAGCAAAAAGGTAATACAGTGATTTATCTAGCGACGTTGGATCATGCTGATGCTGCTTTTTGTCATCAAGAGTTATTGGAAGCAACCTCCCAAATTATTTGGTTAACCCGTCAAGGCCAAGCCATCAAGCCGCAACGACCACAAGATACAGCCGTGGTGGGTGATTTAAAAGAAGTATTGCAACAGTATGCGAATGGCGCACTCTGTGCTGAATATGAATTGAAAACCGTGTCGAGAGTGGTTGTCATTGGCGGGGCACATTTAGTTAGTTTAGTGCAGTCTTTGCGTAGAAATGAATTAAAACACGATTTTAATCACAATACTCAATTTTCTGCTTCTACTTTCAGTACCATGCAATGTATGCTAAAAGGCGTTTGTGCACAGTGCTTACAATGGCAAATTGATCCTGAAACAGGGGAAAGAACCAAAGCGGTGTTTGCATGTTCATGGCAGCAGCAACCCATGGAACTCATTGATACAGCGAATTTAAGCGAACGTTTACGCCAAAATCGAGTATCAGAAGTGTTAAATGCAGCTTGGTTGGATTATCTAAATATTTAGTTTTTTGTATAAATTCAATGAATTTCTAAAGTTCTGCAAAAAAGTAGTATTTATAGTGTAGGGTGGAATGGCGCAGCGTTTTTCACTATGGCAATATTATATAGTCGTTTTATTCTAAGATGATACAGGACTGGCAGTCCTAGACTTTAAAACTGATTGATATTTAAACTAATGACAGGACTGCCAATCCTCACACTCAAGATAGAATTGACTATATTATCAACATGATCGATAAACAGATTATTGGTCATTATTCTTAGGGCTACGAACCTTATGGTCAATAGCCCTCGAATACTGCTATAAACGCATTGGCATTACAACAAATTTAGTGGTATCCACATCTTTAGGTTTGATTAAACAACTGCTGTCTGAATCAACAAAACATAATTGCGCTTCTTTGGTCTTAATCGCGCCTAAAGCATCTTGTAAATAACTGACATTAAAGCCAATTTCTAAATTCTCATCATCATATTCCACTTCACAATCAACCACTGCTTCTTCCTGCTCAGGGTTACGAGAAGTCACCCGTAATAAATTCTCACCTAACATCAGCTTAATGCCGCGATATTTTTCATTACTCAAAATACTGGCTTGAGTCAGCGCATTTTTCAGTTTGCTAATTTCTACCGTCATGATTTTATCGGGATTTAAAGGAATCACGTTGTAATAATCAGGGAACTTACCATCAATTAATTTTGAAGTAATAATCAATGCATCAGACACCACAAATTTAACATGATTCTCATCTACATAAATTTGGACTTCTTCACCGTCACCACCATCTAACATCCGTTCTAATTCAATCACTGCTTTTTTAGGCACAATGACTTTGATTGGTTCTGCTTCACCCAAATCAAATGCGGTTTCAGCCATAGCAAGGCGATGCCCATCTGTTGCGACGACGGACAACCTATCTTTTTGTAAATCAAAACAAATACCATTTAAATAATAACGCACATCATTATTAGCAATTGCAAATGAAGTCTGACTTAATAAATCACGTAAAGTGGCTTTAGGCAAACTAAATTGATACATCCCTGTCATTTCAGGACTGGCAGGAAAATCGCTGGAAGGCAATGTCGATAAAGTAAAACGGCTTGTTCCTGATTTGAGCACAATGCGCTCTTCACTTTCTTGATGCACTTGGACTCGATTGGCATCATCTAAAGTTTTAACAATATCAAGGAATTTGCGCCCCGGTACTGTGGTTTCCCCTTCATGGTCGTCGCCTAAACCTGTTTCGATCGGTAAACGACAAGAAATTTCGACTTCGGCATCAGTACCTGTTAAATGTAAGTGTCTGTCTGCAACTTTGACTAATATATTGCTTAAAATAGCTAAAGTTTGGCGACTTTCAACCACACTTGCCACAGTTTTCAATGGGTTCAATAATTCTTTGCGCGGGATTTCAAAGTACAAAACAATACCCTCAGTTATCAACAATGCTTAAAGAGCTATTATAACTCACAGATTATGCATTGCATAACTACAGAAAGATAACATGTTAAACTTTGTGTTCTGCATGAGAATGAGAATTAAATTTTTATGGACGCATTTTCAATACGATCTGATTATCAGCCTCAAGGTGACCAACCCACAGCAATTCGGCAATTATTGCAAGGTATTGAGCAACAACAGCGTCATCAAGTATTACTCGGTGTCACAGGTTCGGGCAAGACATTTACCATTGCCAATGTGATTGAGAAATTGCAGCGTCCAACGTTAGTGCTTGCGCCGAATAAAACCCTTGCAGCTCAGCTATATAGTGAAATGCGTGGCTTTTTTCCTCATAATTCTGTCGAATACTTCGTATCTTATTATGATTATTACCAGCCCGAAGCCTATGTGCCTGCTTCTGATACTTATATTGAAAAAGATGCCTCAATCAATCAACAAATTGAACAAATGCGTTTATCAGCAACCAAAGCGTTGTTAGAACGTTCTGACGCAATTATTGTGGCCACGGTATCGGCGATTTATGGTTTAGGTGATCCTGAATGGTATATGCAAATGGTATTGCATTTTATTCGTGGTGAGCAAGTTGAGCAGCGATTTATTTTACGTCGATTGGCTGAACTGCAATACACTCGCAATGATATTGTGTTAGAACGGGGTTGTTATCGGGTGCATGGTGAAGTGATTGATATTTATCCTGCGGAATCGGATCGGGATGCGATTCGGATTGAATTATTTGACGATGAAATAGAGCAGCTCAGTTATTTCGATCCATTGACAGGCAAAACCTTGCGTAAAGTGCCACGTCTTACGGTTTATCCTAAAACCCATTATGTCACGCCACGGCATGTTTTATTGCAAGCAATTGATAATATTAAATTAGAACTGAAACAACGCTTAGAAAAATTATACGAAAAAAATAAATTGATCGAAGCCCAACGCTTAGAACAGCGGACTTTATTTGATATTGAAATGATTGCAGAATTGGGTTATTGCTCAGGGATTGAAAATTATTCGCGTTATTTATCCCAGCGTGAACCGGGAGAACCACCGCCGACTTTATTTGATTATTTGCCTGCTGATGCGCTGCTGGTTATTGATGAAAGCCATGTCAGCGTGCCACAAATTGGCGGAATGTATCGGGGCGATCGTTCGCGTAAAGAAAATCTAGTTGAGTATGGATTTCGTTTGCCTTCAGCCTTGGACAATCGGCCACTGAAATTTGAAGAATTTGAAAAGTTGATGCCACAAACCATTTACGTATCAGCAACACCAAGCACTTATGAATTAGAACACGCTCAACAAATTGTAGAACAAGTCGTGCGGCCAACAGGCTTAATTGACCCTGAGTTGGAAGTTAGGCCTGTCACTACTCAAGTTGATGATGTGTTATCAGAAATTCACCAACGGGTAGCGGTCAATGAGCGGGTTTTAATTACCACTTTGACTAAGAAAATGTCTGAAGATTTAACCGATTATTTAGCTGAATATGATGTGAAAGTGCGTTATTTACATTCAGATATTGATACCGTCGAACGGGTTGAAATTATTCGAGATTTACGATTAGGTGTGTTTGATGTTTTAGTTGGAATTAACTTATTGCGTGAAGGTTTGGATATGCCTGAAGTATCATTAGTAGCCATTTTGGATGCGGATAAAGAAGGCTTTTTGCGGTCAGAGCGTTCTTTAATTCAAACCATTGGCCGAGCAGCGCGAAATATCAACGGCAAGGCGATTTTATATGCGGATAGAATTACTAATTCAATGCAAAAAGCCATAGATGAAACAGAACGCCGTCGAGCCAAACAGGTGGAATATAATCAAACGTATGGCATTATTCCCCAAGGCATTCAAAAACAAATTGGTGATATTTTAGAAACAGAACAACAAGAAAATAATAAGGTCGATTACTACGCTAAAGTTGCTGAAGAAGCAGGTGCTTACGGTAAATTAACTCCTGCTGCTTTAGACAAAAAAATCCAGCAGTTAGAAAAACAAATGTATCAACACGCGGAAAATTTAGAGTTTGAAGACGCAGCCAAATTACGTGATGAAATTCGTCATTTACAGAATAATAGTTTGCAGATTATTTAAAGTTTGAAATAGGGCTTGGAATAATGAATAAGAGACCTTGCAAGACTTGAAACCTGGCCGTCTCGACAGTTTTGGCGCAAGGGAATGCCCGATCTAATTCATTTAATTATGGCAATATGATTGGATTTTCTTAACTTGGTTAGAACGATTTTATCGTCTATAAAATATCTAAAAAATTACCATTATTGAATGGGATATTTTACAATACGTTCCGCTTGTGCACAAATTTTGTATTCTGAGTAGGTAAAGCTGGGATTTTTTCTTAACTATTTAATATCAGACACTTGAAATTTTTATTTACAAGCAACGTGCAAAAATTGTAATATGTGGTCTATACTTATGCGTAAACCTTAATGTGTAATATAGGTATCCTTTGTAACATCTAGGTTTTAAAAGGAAAACTTGTGAGCCTCCTCAGCTTAAAACCCGAACCCGTTGTGGGTATAGACATTAGTACAACGGCGGTTAAACTGTTAGAACTCAGTAAATCAGGCCAAAGCTATCGTGTCGAAAGCTATGCCATGGAACCGTTGCCTGAAAATGCAGTCGTGGATAAAAACATCAATGAAAGCGAAGTTGAAGTCGTTGGTGCTGCGATTGAAAAAATCGTGAAAAAAGCAAAGCCTAAAGCCGATCATGCTGCTGTCTCTGTTTCAGGCCCTGCCGTAATGACTAAAATTGTTACTATGGATGGCGGTATGTCTGATGAAGACATTTTAGGGCAAATTGAAATGGATGCAGAGCAACTGATTCCATTCCCATTGGAAGAAGTTAACCTGGATTTTGAAGTACAAGGCCCCAATGAACGAGAGCCTGACCGTGTTGACATATTACTGGCAGTGTCACGAAGCGAGAATGTTGATGCAAGAGTGACTGCTGTTGAAATGGGTGGCTTAAAAACCCGTGTGGTAGATATTGATAAATATGCTTTAGAAACCGCATTCCGAATGGTGATGTTAAATGATCCTGAAATCAATGATGAGGATACCATCGCTTTAGTTGAAGTGGGCGCAACGACAACCACATTGAATATTATGGGTGAAAATCGGATTGTATTTACCCGTGAAGATATGTTTGGTGGTAAAAAATTAACCGAAGATATTCAACATACTTATGGCCTGAATTATGAAGAAGCTCAGCTTGCCAAACGAGAAGGCACGTTACCCGAAGATTATGAAACCACATTGCTAGAAACATTTAAAGAAGATGTCGCCCAAGAAATCAGCCGTTTGATTCAATATTATTATTCTACTTCGACCTACGGCAAATTATCACATATCTTGGTTGCAGGTGGTTGTGCATCTATCAATGGGATTATCGATAATATCAGTAATAAAGTCGGTGGCCATGTTACGATTGTAAATCCTTTTGTCGGCATGTCAGTTTCAGATAAAGTAAATAAAAAAGATTTGATGTCTGATGCACCATCCCTAATGATTGCCTGCGGGCTGGCTTTACGCACTTTTGATGAGTACTAATTATGCCTAATATTAACTTATTACCTTGGCGCGAAAAACTTAAGAAAGAACGTGAAGCTCGGTTTGGTATTGCAGCAGGGGCAGGTTTAGCTGTAGCAGGCTTAATCGTGTTGGGCGTGCATTTATATATGCAAAGTTTGATTAGCTATCAACAAAGCCGTAATGGTTATTTGAATAGCGAAATTAAGTTGATGGAACAAAAAATAAAAGAAATTGAGCAGCTAGAAGATAAAAAACAGCACTTGATTGAACGGATGAACGTAATTCAAGAGCTGGAAACCAGTCGCCCACGTATTGTACATTTATTTGATCAACTCGTATTACAAGCTCCTGCTGGTGTTTATTTCACTAAGATGGAGCAAAAAGGTGAACAAGTGACTTTGGAAGGCTATGCCCAATCTGATGCCCGAGTATCTACGCTGATGAAAGCAATTGAGCGTTCTGAATGGATGAAAAATCCAACTATTATTGAGATCATACGTCAAAATCGTAAAGATTCCAGTTCGGGTAACAAAAAAGGCAGTAAAGGCAGTACGGTAAGCACATTTAAGCTTAAATTTAACCAAGCTGCTCCTAAAGCAAATGAAGATGAGGCATCGTGACTTATGGCTGCTTTTAAAATAGACCCCGAAGAGTTTAAGAACCTCGACCAGAATAATGTAGGTAGTTGGCCAGTAATGGTGAAAGCCGTTATTGTGCTGGTATTGTTTATGATTGCTTTAGGTGCAGGCTACTATTTTGATACCCAGAAACAACAAGCACAATTATCAGTAGAAAAGCGCAAAGAAAATGAACTTCGAGATAAATTCAAACAAAAGCAATGGGAAGCGGCAACATTACCTAAATTGCAAGAACAATTGCGTGAAATTGAATCTAATTTAGAAGAATTACAAAACCGTCTACCCAATAAAGCCCAAGTCGCGGGTTTAATTCAAGATATTTCTCAACAAGCGATTGCGACAGGATTGAGCTCAGAATTATTTAAACCGGGGCGTGAAGAAGTTGGGCAAGTTTATGTCAAATTACCTATTACTTTACGTTTAAATGGTGATTACCACTCATTTGGCAATTTTGTGAGCGGTATTGCAGCAATGCCTCGGATTGTGACGCAACATAATATTTCCATCAGTACCTCTAGTGGTAAAAGTAGTGACAAACCACTAACAATGGAGCTGAATGCACAAATCTATCGCTATTTAGATGAGACTGAAGCTCAATAATCTAGGAATCGTCATGAATCAGCGCACTTTACCCCATTTTATATTTATTAGCCTATTTAGCTTGATGCTTGGTGCTTGTAGCAACGGCAATATGGATGATTTAAGACAATATGTTACAGATATTAAAGCACGCCAAAACCCTCAAGTTGATCCCATTCCTTCCTTTACGATTATTCCCAACCATTTTTATGAGGTTGAAAATAAACGTGATCCATTTCGCCCAATGGAAGATTTAACAACAGGAGGAACGGAAGATACACTGATTAACCTAGGTTCTAAGCGTAATTGTGAACGCCCAGACCCATACCGTATCCGAGCTGGCCTAGAATTGCTTCCACTTGATGCTTTGGATATGGCTGGCACATTATTAGATGGTCAAAATAATTTATGGGGTTTAGTCACAGCGCGTTCTGAACGTATCACTTATAGGGTTCAAATAGGTGATTACATTGGTGAAAATAATGGGGAAGTGATTTATATTTCTGAAAATAAAATAGAAATACGTGAACTTTATCCAGATGGTTCTGGTTGTTATGTAGAGCAAATTAGTTCTATTGCTTTATCATCAGATTAATTGCAATTCTGCTATCTAAAAAAGAATGAGAGCTGCTGTCATGAAGCTAAAAAAATATACTTTATACCTATTCTACTTACTTATTGCTAATTTAATTTTCAATACAATGGCTTACGCCGTACAATTGGATAAAATTAGTCACTCTAGTTTGCCCGGTAATAAAGTCCAAGTTAATTTAATATTTTCAGGTACAGCTCCAGAACCGCTGAGTTTTACAACAGATAATCCATCAAAAATTGTATTAGATTTTCTAGGTGTAAGTTTAAATTTAAAAAAACGCTTTCAAGTTATTGGGGTCGGGGCGGTGCAAGGTATTAATGCAGTTGAGACACCTGATAGAGCCCGCGTTGTATTAAATTTAGTCAGTTCTGTACCTTATGACATTAAAGTTTATGGCAATAAAGTATCAATTACCTCAGATAATTTTTCAGGGCAAGTAAATCAATTAGCCGGTGGTGGCTCTGACGACCCTATTGTAAAAGCCAGCTTGCCAACAGCACCGCCTATTAATCAATTTGATGATGTGGTTGCAGTCGATAGCTATGTCGCTCCACGCCATAATATCCCTCCTAGTATTACTCCTCAAAATACGTTTAAACCTAGCAGCAACTCAGTTCCAACTCAACGAGCTTATACCCCAAGAGAGCCGCATATTTCAAAAATAGATTTTCGCCGCTCTGAAAGCCAATCAGGTTTAGTCATGATTACACTTTCAAATCCCAATATTGTCGTTGATATGCGTGAGGAAGGGGGGGAGATTATTATTGATTTTTTAGAGGCTGAATTACCAGAAAAACTGGATCGCCGTCTGGATGTCATCGATTTTGCGACCCCAGTTACTTATATTGACACACTTAAACGAGGTGGAAATGTACGAGTTAAAATTGCAGTAACAGGTGAATATGAGCATTTAGCTTACCAAACTGAAAACACTTATGTGATTGAGATTAAAGAATTGACTCCAGAGGAAAGAGCAGAAAAACAAAAAACAGAACCGAACTATACAGGACAAAAAGTCACTTTTAGTTTCCAAAAAATTGATGTTCGAGCCGCTTTGCTACTGCTAACAGAATTACCGGGAGTGAATCTTAACTTAGTTGCCAGTGAACAAGTACAAGGGGATGTCACATTGCGGCTTAAAAATGTGCCTTGGGATCAAGCCCTAGATATTATTTTAGAGGCGAATGGCTTAGGCATGAAAAAAGTAGGCAATGTAGTGATGGTTGATAGAAAAGAATTGATTGCTAAGCGTGAAAAAGATGAGTTAGAAGCAGAGCAACAAATTAAGAAATTAGAGCCATTGCGCACTGAATATATGCAAATTAATTATGCTAAAGCTGAAGATTTCGAAGGATTATTAAAAAGCAAGAGTGGTGGTGAAAGTTCTCATTCTTTTTTATCTGAGCGGGGCAATGTTTCAATAGATGAAAGAACCAATACCCTTATTTTGCAAGATACTTCGGAACGCTTAGCAGAAATTAGAGAATTATTGGCTGCCCTTGATACACCAGTGCGCCAAGTTTTAATTGAATCCAGGGTGGTGATTGCCGAGGATACCTTTAGTAAAGCACTTGGGGTTCGGTTTGGTTACAGTGCTAATCAAGACTTAGGCAATGGCGATGGTATTGTTATAGGTGGTAAAGTTGCAGGTAATACTCAGTTTTCTAATGGTACAGCCTTTACCAGTGATAATACTCTAGGAGCAGGCGACGGTGAAAATTTTATTGTCAGTTTGCCTGAAACTCTAGGTAGTGGTAACACTGCAGCCTTAGGTTTGGCTATTGGTAAAATTGGTAGCTATTTACTGAATTTGGAGTTGTCTGCACTACAACAAGAAGGACGTGGTGAAATCGTCGCAAGCCCTCGGGTAATTACTGCAAATCAAAAAACCGCAACGATTTATCAGGGTCAACAACGTTCTTACCAAGCAACAGCAGGTATTGGTGCAATTGCCCAAGTACAGTTTAAAGATGCTTACCTTAAATTAGAAGTCACCCCGCAAATTACACCTGATGATCGGGTTATTATGGAGCTATCTGTGAGTAAAGATGACTTTTTACCCGCAGTAGGTGGGGGTGAACCACCAATTAGTAAACGTCAAGTTCAAACTCAAGTGCTTGTTGATAATGGTGAAACGGTTGTATTAGGCGGGGTCTATGAACAAAATTCAACCAACTCGCTTGAACGTGTGCCATTCTTGAGTAGCATTCCATTCTTAGGTAATTTATTTAAACGTCGTAGCCGTTCAGATACCAAATCTGAATTATTGATTTTTGTGACCCCTAAAATTCTTAAAGAATCAACATAATTAGCTTTTGATCAGCGTTTCTATTAAAAAAAACTGGGCTATCTTTTTATATGCTAGCCCACTTTGACGCTTAGCGTCGTAACCGATAGTATTTTGCCAACGTAGGCATAATTTTTATTTTTTATGAGGGAACTTGGATGTTAGCAAAAAAGGTTTTTAAGTGGCTGGCATTGGCGATGATGCTGAGCATATTAGCTGCTTGTGGTGGTGGTTCAGGTGGTGAAACCAGTAGCCTATTGTCTGATCCGGGTACTAATCCGACTAACCCAACTAATCCGACGACAGACACAACCGATGTTACTTTTTTCATTAGTTCCGCACAGGTTATCCCTACAGCGGGTAGTAGTATAGTTACTGTGACTGTTTTTGAAGCTAACCCAGATGCAACGGTTACAGATGCTGCGGGTAATACATTTACAGATATTACCCAGCTTGTTACTGAAAATAATGTACCTTTACGAGTCAGTGTGACAGATGATGCCTATTTTTTAGAAAATGGTAAAAGTTCCTTAGATATTGAATCAGACCAACGTGGCCAAGTGTCTTTTACTGTGGCACATCCTGGTAATGGCACTGTATTATTAACTGTACAAGGTCGGGTAAATTATGAAGGTGGTGGTAGTGATTATTTATACTTTGGTGGCTCTGTGGTTGCTGAAATTGCTAATAACAATACACAGATTCCTGCAGACGGTTCAAGTAGCGCACAAATATTAGTATCAGCCCGTGACGCGTTTTTATCACCTATTTCAGGTTTAGGAATTAGCTTAAGTTATTCACCTGACTCTCAAGCAACAGCCAGTTCAGATACTGCGTTTGTAACCGATGCAAATGGCCAATTTAGAGCCAATATTTCTAATGCAGTGGAACAAGCGGTTTCAGTGATTCCTTATGCAGGTGGCGGTCGTGGTAATACAATTAAATTAAACTTTACTAAAGCTGCTCAATCTACAGCTGTTGTGAGCGCGACCTTAGTCACTCAGGGGATTATTCCAGCCGATGGTGAAACACCTGCGAAAGTCATTGTTTTAGCCCGCAGTTCTGACGGGGTTGCTTTATCTGGTTTGCCTGTTTCATTGTCTTTCCCAACAGATTCCTTTGCCGTTGCTACGCCTTCTGTGGGTTCTACGAATGAAAGCGGTCAATTTACAACTAATATTACTAACTATGTGACTCAAACAACTGAAGTAACACCTATCGTTGGTGGTATTGCCGCAGACCCAATTACATTAAACTTTGGTACAACAGCACAAGATTCTAACGTGGTGGTAACAGCAACCGTGTTAACACAAGGATTGATTCCAGCCAATGGTACAACAACCGCAAAGTTATTGGTTTTAGCTCGTGATTTAGATGGTGTTCCAGTTGAAGGTTTGCCCGTTGCCTTAGCCTTCCCCAAAAACTCATTTGCAGTGGCAACCACCTCAATTGGTAGCACGGATGCAAATGGACAGTTCTTAACCGAAATCAGTGATTCTGTACCTGAATCTGTATCCATTACCGCAATTGCAGGGGGTTCTAGTTCTAATGCCGTCGTCATTGAATTTATTGCCTCAGGTGGTGGAGAAGCACCTACTCAGTTAGATATTGAAATTACAGATAGCAGTGCCTTAGCCAATGGTGCAGATACAGTGCAAGTAGTTATTGTTGCTCGTGATAGCTTAGGTAATGTTGTACCCAATATCCCAGTTAAATTACGCGGTGGTACAGCAACATCAGTTATGCGTGTGTCTGGTGCAGAAACGGTTGGAACGCTTTATGTGTCAGGTAATACGGGTGAGCAAGGCTTAACTGTATTAATTACCAATAGCACAAAAGAAGTTTTAGATTTAGAAGCAGTTGCGGTTGTAAATGACACTGAATTAACCAGTGAAGGTCAGGCGGTTATTTTTACATCAACTGCATCGACTGCATCAACTGTTACTTTAACAGCCACTTCAACTGAAACGATTGCAGATGGACAGTCTAGTATTACATTATCAGGTCAAGCATTAGCCTCAGATAGTCAACCATTAGATAATGTTACAGTTTCTTTTGAATACAGAGGTAGTCCCGTTATTTCCGTAGATAACAATGGTCGTACTTATGCTGATGGACGGTTTTTTGCGACAGTAACCAATAGCAATGTTGAGTCATTTAGCATACGTGCAGTTGTTGAAAGCACAAGCAGTGCCCCTGTCATTTTAACCTTTACCAATCAAACAGGTTCAAATGGTTCTACAGTGACACCTGCAACACCACCTGCTGCAATTAATTTGATTGCAACGTCACTTTCACAATTAGCTGATGGTAAAAGTGAAATTACACTGACAGCAGTTGTATTAGATAGTAATAGAATTCCAATGGAAGGTGCTCAAATTGCATTATCAGCGTCGGCAGGCACAGCTGTTGATACTGCTCTGTTTGATAAAGCGAGAGACAAAACGGGAGTTGCAGGAAGTGCTGCTTTTAAAATAACGAATACGCAAGTCGGTACAGTTGTTATTTTTGCAACAGCTCAAGGAGTGGATAGCGAAGGCAATGTGTCTGGCGCAACAGCTCAAAACACCATTGCTCTCAATTTTATTGAGCCGATTCAAGCCACTCAACTTACTTTAGTTTCTACACCAAGCAGTGCAATTGCTGATGGTATAAGTACGATTAGTGTTGATGTGATTGCAAGAGACAGCGATGGTGTGACTGTGGCTAATGTACCGATTAATATGATTTTAGGCGATAATACCGCGCGTGCGACTCCATCGACAGGTACAACGGATGACAATGGAGTGTTTACTACCCAAATTACCTCAAATCAAGTTGGGACATTAGGTATTACAGCACAAGTACAAGATATCAATGTATCTGAGAACTTGGATTTACAGTTTACATCTGCATCAAACAGTAGTGATGTGACTAAGCTTGTGATTAGCCAATTTAGCGATAATGAACAATTAGCCAATGGGCAAGATTTGGTTACAATTCAAGTTTCTGCCTTAGACGATCAAGGTACGCCTGTACCGAATGTCACTATTGAGTTGATTACTTCAGCAGATTTCCCAGTCTCTTTTAGTAGTTTGAGAGGAGTGACGGGTGACGATGGTATTTTCACAACTGAAGTCAGCTCAATTGAAATTGGTGTCGTCTCAGTTACAGCTCAAGCACCAGATACAGCCAGCAGTCTGCGTAGTGAGACTTTAGCTGTGACATTTAATGCGTCGAATCAAGATGCAGTACCTGCTACGATTGAGTTAACGATTGAAAACAACAATCAACCAGCAGATGATACGGCTCAAGTAATTTTAGTTGCAAAAGTCCTAGACGAAAAAGGTCAAGCTGTTGTTGGAGCTAGTGTTGAGTTAATCAGTAACAATCCTGCATTAGACCCAGCTGACGGTGTAACTAATGGTTTAGGTGAATGGCGTACCACTTTAAGCAGTGCTATTGCAGCTTCCGTTACAATTACTGCAGTCACAACAGGTGGTAGTTCAACAAAACAAAGCACAGCTCAAACCGTTACATTTATTGAAACAGCCCAAGCAACACCGCCTGCAAGCTTAGTTCTCAATACCACAGCAACCACTGCGGCAGTTAATGATCCTATTAGCTTAATTGTATCGGCTAAAGACTCAAATGGCGTACCAATGGAAAATGTGAATATAATTTTTGAAATTGTATCTGGCGCAGGTATTTTTCAAGAAGCTGCCAGTGGTAATACAGGAGCAAGTGGTACATTCTCTTCTTCTATCTCTAGCACCGATGCAGGCTTAGTTGAAGTTCGGGCAACGGCTGCCAATAGAAGTATTACCAGTAATTCCGTATCGTTGACATTTGAAAATGCGGCTAATACTCAAGTGCCTGTTGCTAGCCTAGCACTATTTACAGATAGTCAAACCTTAGACTCAGAAGGTAAGACTGACGGCATTATTATTAGTGCACGGGTTAAAGATGAAAACAATAATATCTTGGTTGGTAAAAGTGTTAGCTTTGTAGTTGATTCTGGTGATATTCAACTTGTTACCCGAACCTCTAATGCAGGTACAGTTGAATATGGAATAGGCGATTCAGATGGTAAAACCGATGGGACAGGGCAAGCCTATGCACGCTTAACCACTATTGGTAATTCCAACAATAGAACAATTACTGTAACTGCAAGCAGTGAAACGGCAACTGCAATACCACTACAAATTGGTGTGATAGGAACTGAAATCACTATTGAAGGACGTAGCTCAATTGTTTTAGACCCAGCTGATGCCACTCAAAATGATACGGTATTAACCATTTCATTACGTGATTCAGCAGGTAATCGGATTGCCAATAAATCATTGACTGTTAGCTCACAACTGGGTCATAGTTTGTCTGCAACTCAAGTGGTTACCGATGGCAATGGACAAGCAACGGTGACAGTGACACCTGACCCAACTAAAATTGGTACTGATACCATTAAGGTTGAAAAAATCAAAGAAGATGCAACTGAAACAACAGTGAGTGCAACACATCAACTGACGATTTCTAATGAAAACTTTACCTTAACTTACAATGGTACTGTGTCTAGTACTGGAGTCATTGAAATTGCCATTGGTAATAATAGTAGTTCAAATGGTGATGGTTCTGGCCTACCTTGCGTGAATACATCTGATCCTAATTGCGATACAGGCACTGACACCACGAGTAGCTCTAGTAGTCAAACTTTTACTATACGTTGGTTGCAAGGCAGCCTGCCAAAAACAGGGGAACATGTCACCATTTCTACTACACGAGGTTCAATTAATAGTTTGATTCCATCAGATGGTATTTTGGATGCAAATGGTGAAGTGAGCTTCAAAATTACTTCTGACAGTGTAGGTGACGCGGTTATTACTGCCTTTGCTGATGCAGGGCCAAGTGCTTCTATTACAGTTGAGTTTGTTGCAACCACCGCAAATAGCATTTCACTACAAGCAACACGTCCTGTTGTGAATGCTAATACTGCGGGTAGTAGTACAGAACAAAGTGAAATCATTGCAACTGTACGTGATATCAATAATAATCTAGTGAAAAACAAATCAGTCGACTTTTCACTAAATGATATTACGGGTGGTAGCTTAAGCCAATCTCGGGTTGTGACTGACAGCGCGGGTCAAGCGAGAATTACTTATATTGCAGGTACAACATCCAGTGCAGCCAATGGGGTAGAAATTACCGCAACGATTGTAGAAGATAGCGTCACTCCAAAAACCGTTGCATTGACAGTGGCTCAGCGCAGCTTATTCGTGAAGATTGGTTCAGGTAATACACTCATAGATGAAGATGGCCGTCGTTATGAAACCTTAGAGACTGTTTCTGTAACAGATTCAAATGGCACGCCTGTCGATGGTGCTACGGTGACATTGAGCATTTACCCTACTCTATTTTCAACAGGTCTCAGTGTATGTCCAAATGAAGATGTGAATAAAAATGGTATTTTGGATTCAGGTGAAGACCTTAATTCGAATGGTCGACTAGACCCTGGTAATGTCTTGACACTGGATGCTTTAACCATTGTTACAGGTGAAGGTGAAGGTATTGCAAGTGGTTATGCAGACTTTAAAGTTGTCTATGCCGTTAGCTATGCAACATGGGTACAAGCTGAAATCAGCGCACGAACTGAAGTTGCAGGTTCAGAAGCCATTAGTATCGCTAACTTTATCGCAACGTGTAGTAAAGCTGATGTTGATAATGAAACATGTCCAGTGGCTAATCCATTTACTGGTTTAGATCATTCTGGATGTATTGCTTTACCTTCACAGTAAAATATCTCTTAACTCCCAGACAATACTGTTTGGGAGCTTTCTTTATCTATTTGCGTCACAAAATTAGGAGGCAAATAATGCGTTATCTCATTTTATTTTTCCTATTATTTTCAACAACAGTTTATGCAGGTAAAATGTATCAGTGGGTTGATGATGAAGGAACAACTCACTACACTCAAACCCCTCCGCCTAGCTATATTGGAGCAGAAGAACGGGTGCTTAAAACACCAAAACCCAAACCTGAGCTCAAAGATGCTGAACAAACAGAGAATACAGACCCTCTACAAGCACTAAAAGAGGCCAGAGCACAAAATTGTAAACAGTCACGGCAAAATTTAACCACGCTCACTTCTAATCAAGAATTAGTTTCATTAGCCACAGGTAACGAAACTGATGAAGAAATGGCTGAAATGAAGCCAATGAGCATAGAAGAACGTGAAAAAGAAATTGCGACGGCACAAGGTTTTATTAATGAATTTTGTCAGAATGTCCCTGTTGAAGAAGAAACTGAAGAGTCAGCAGAATATGAGGTTGAGCAGGAATAATAATGCCTTATTTATTAATTCAAACGAATATCGAGTTGGAGTCGGAGCAGCAAACTGCACTGATAACCCAAGCTTCAAAAGCAGTGGCAGAAATGTTGGGTAAACCAGAAATTTATGTGATGGTTGCTTTACACCCTAATACGGCAATGTCTTTTGCAGGAAATTCAGAGCCAACCGCTTATTTAGAATTGAAAAGCTTGGGTTTACCTGAACAGAAAACAACGCAGTTTTCTACAATTTTATGTCAGTTGATTGAGCAAGTATTGAACATTCCACCTGCACGTATTTATATTGAATTTAGCAATAGACAAGCGAGTTTATGGGGCTGGAATAGTAAGACATTTTAAAAAAAGTGGTGTGATGTAAAATGGGGAGGAGCTCAATGAGATAACTGTAATACGTTGTCACCCATGAAACGCATTTTTAATCCATTCAATCTTTGAATTGGGTGGTCGTCCAGAAATTAATATCGCATCAAATCGACAAGCCAATTGTTCACAATCATGACAATGCTGAATATAATGTTCTGCTGTTTTATAAATTTTCTGTTGCTTTCGACTGTCAATACTTTCGGCACTTGAACCAAAACGGGAATGAGCCCGATAACGCACCTCAATAAACACTAAAGTTTGTTCGTGCTTCATGACTAAATCGATTTCACCTGCGCGACAACGATAATTACGCTGAATTAAATTCAAACCATGTTGTGTCAAATAGTGCAAAGCTTCATCTTCTGCCCATCGACCCCATTCATGACTGTCTGACATAATCTATCCTAATCCCATGTTATAGTCACTAAAACACTTGAGAATCAATATTTCTATTAAAAAACAGTATCATAAATATTGAGGGCTGATAGCCGTAATAATCCCAAACAAAATAATGATTAGGATTACTAATGTTTGCCATAGCTATTTTTTTTCATTCTTAAATATTTGTGCAAAGTACTTATTCATGTAGGATGGTGCGCCAAAAAAATTAAAATAGATAAATAAAGCATCACGTACCGTGTTCTACATTATTCAATATCAATCTATTTTGGAAAATACGATGCCATCCCATCCTACATGTTTACTCTTCATTAAAAGCTATTATTCAGAAATTGCAGGCCGTTGCAACAATCTAACTTTAAAAGCCTTTTGCTCTATCTCTGAATTGGCTTCCTCTGCTGTTGTAACTTCAGAACTCAGAGCCTCAACATTTTTTGCCTCAGGAGGTGTTTCAATATTCACCTCATTATTTACCTTCGCCGCAATTTCCTTTTTCATTTCAGACTTTAAAGCCTCAATGTTAATTGCTTGAGGTTTTTCACTATTTAATCTTTTTATAGTCTCATTCGTCACTGGCTGGATTGTATCTGGGATTTCTACAGGCAAGCTTGTGGCATCATCTGGATTGACAGAAATTCCTACTGGTGTAGTCAATTCAGGTTCAAGTTTTCTAATTTCATCAGGAGTTGGTGCAGTAATATCCCACGCATCTGAACCGTCTAATAATTGTACTTTGCCCTGTTGGAAATAAGCCCACATCAATTTACGCCAAATACGTTGCTGATTATCAACAAATAATTGCCCAGTTTGCCCTTGCCATAAGGAATAAGGCTGTAAGCTGAAATGCTGCAAATGGCTCATCAATGAATAAGCATCAATACCTAAAGCAAATAAGCGTTTAAATTGTAATAATTTATCAGGAAATGACTCTATTAATGTTTGCTGTAAACGCCGACCCTGCTCATTTGGTGATAATACCCAAGGCATATCCCCAAAAATAATACCTTCTAAATCAATATCCATTTGTGGATCAGGTGAACCTGCATATGAATGAGAAGTACTATAAATAGGTAAATTTTCTGCATAATAGCGTTTAAGGAAAGGTTGAATTAAGCGAGCAAATTTTGGATATGCTGCAATAAATGCCATATCCGCTGATGCTGGATTATTTGAAATAAAATCAATGGCTTGAGACACATCTTGAGTATAGCCCTGAGTTAATACAATATGGCCACCACGTTGTTGCCATGCAGCTTGAAATGCTTGTAATACACGAGAACCCCAACTATTTTGTGGCACTAATACTAAGGCAGTTCGATGCCCATCTGCCCATGCTTTATCCGCAACTTCCTGCGCTTCATTTTCTGGTGATAAGCCAAATTGATATAAATTATGTATATTGACCGCTTGTGGCGCATAATTTAACAGCAATGTGGGTACTGGCATACTGGTTTGATTCTGTAAAACTTTAGCGATATTGTCTTTTTGCAAAGGTCCTACTACAAAATCAGCTCCATCATATACCACTTTGTTATACACTTCCTGTGGATTGCCTTTTCCTACATCATGTACAGTAACATTCGGTTTTGTTCCAGCATTCACCTCATAATAAGCGGCTAAAAAGCCATCTCGTATCACTTCAGCTTGCACTTTAAATCGACTGCTTAATGGCAATAATAATGCGATTTCTTTAGGCTGTGGCGGTAAAGCAAGCACTGATTGAACTAATTTAGGGGCAAATGTATGGCTAGCAGGATGGCTTGGGAATTGGGTTTGCCAATTTGTTATCACTTGTTGTACCGCTTTAGGCCGTACTGTTTTTGCAATCCGAGCTAAACTTGTCCAGCCAGCTAATACATCTCCAGCCGTTTGTGGCACAGCATTTAATTCAGTGGGTGAAAGACGTTGCAAGTTATCCCATAAAGTTTGCTGATTTTGAGTCAAAACAATGGATTGTTCAGGTAATAATCTGTCTAAAATAATACGTTGTTTGGCAGCATCTAAATAATAACGTTGTTGCTCTAAAATTTTAGAATAAACTTCATAATAATCTATTTGTAATTTGGGCGGTAAGGTCTGCGGATTGCCGACGACTTTTAAATAATTAAAGGCTTGCTCAATGCGTTTATCTGCAATAGAAAATTGAGCATACACCAGTTGTAAAGGGACTTGTAAACCGAAACTTTGTTGCAAATTAAACCGTGACCACTCTGCTTTAGCTTCTTCAACATAATTGCCTTTTAAATAGGCTCGAATCGCTGCTAATTGGTAAGCCTGACGGGTTGGTGGGTTGATTTTATACGCTAAACGTAAATACTCACGCGCGGCTTCCGTATAGTTGGCTTGATATTCAAATGCTTCAGCTTGGCGTGTAGGGTTTGGCGGTGGCTGTACAGGTTTATCAGGCTCAGCTTGTTCTTTTTTTAATGGGATTTGTACACATCCCACAACCAATATTAAACATAAAAAAGTCAGTATCCGCGTTAACATGATAATATGAGTATTCCTATTCAGTGTTTTTAAAGGAGTATGCCGTGTCCGCCGTAGGCATATTATATGTGGTTGCCACGCCAATTGGAAATTTACAAGATTTTAGTTCTAGAGCTCAATCTATTTTGAAAACAGTTAACTTGATTGCTGCTGAAGATACGCGCCATACTAAAGTGCTATTAAATCATTTTGCCATCTCGACTGCACTACAATCTTTACATGAGCATAACGAAAAACACCTTGCACCGCAATTAATCAAACGCTTACAGCAAGGTGAAAGTATTGCTTTAGTCAGTGATGCAGGCACTCCATTAATCAGTGATCCGGGGCATTATTTAGTGCAATTAGCCCATGAAGCAGGTATTGCAGTGAGTCCCATTCCCGGTGCCAGCTCCTTAATCTGTGCGTTATCTGTGAGTGGCTTAAGGGCTGATAAATTTCGGTTTGAAGGTTTTTTGCCAGCAAAATCACATGCACGACAACAAGTTTTACAGTCTTTAATCTCACAACCATATACTTTAGCTTTTTATGAAGCACCGCATCGCATTGAAGATTCTATCATTGATATGATAAGTGTTTTTGGAGAACAACGCACTGCGGTATTAGTCAAAGAATTAAGCAAAGTATTTGAAACAGTAAAACGAGGGCAATTAACGGATATATTAGCTTGGTTACAAGCAGATAGCGTACATAAAAAAGGTGAATTTGTGATTCTCATCGAAGGGGTTGATGATAAAATACAGCCCGAAATTGAGGCTGAAACACAGCAATTATTAACTATTTTATTACAAGAATTACCTTTGAAAAAAGCCGCCAAATTAGCCAGCCAAATTACAGGTGTCAGTAAAAATAAATTATACCAATTCATGCTTGAACAAGCATCATCAGCTGAGCCATAAAGTTTAATATATAGTCAATTTCGGTTTGTATGTTAGGACTGGCAGTCTTTTTATACTTTAAATATCAATCATTTTTAAAATTGAGGACTGCCAGTCCTGGTATCACT
>JADGDW010000164.1 GCA_016744725.1 Candidatus Albibeggiatoa sp. nov. BB20
ATGTACTCTAACACTCGCTCTCTTAAGTCTTCACTATACCCTTTATTCATCTGCTTTTAGCCTATTTTCATTAACAATACATATTTTATATCACTTGAATGGAAATTGACTATAGTCAATTCTATCTTGAGTGCGAGGACTGGCAGTCCTGAAATACTTTAAATATCAATCATTTTTAAAATTGAGGACTGCCAGTCCTGTATCACTTTAAAATAAAACAACTATATAGCTGTTCTTAGTTGTTAAGCAGGCAAAACTATGGCAGATAAAATATCGAATAGGTATTGAAAAAATGAATTGTCCAAGATGTGATTTAGAAAAACTAAATGGAAGTGTAAGAGGAAATAAGAAAGCGCAATGCAAACAATATAAGTATCAATTTGTATTGGAAAGATCAGATTATTTTGTAGAACAAAGAGAGTTAAAAACTATTAAAAGAGGTTAGAATTAACTAAATTCCGCCTAAAAGGATATTATCCTAAAAAGGCAATTTCGAGCCATCCATTGTACTCGATCTCTCTAAATATTTTTGTATCCATCACTAGAATAAATACTTCACCGAAAACACCATAGTGCGCAAAGGCTGCGGCTGAGCATCAAAAGAAGTACCTAAATTTGAACCACCTGCATGATAATAATGGGTATTGAATACATTATAAATATCAACTGCTGTCGATAACTGCTCATTGATTTTATAACCTGCATGTAAATTCGCAGTCACATATCCGGGGCTATCAACTTGCCAGCCTGTTTCATCAAATCTAAATAACTTCGTGCGTTCAACTAAATATAATTTAGGGGTAACAAACCATTTATTTAAATAACTGAATGTCGCGCCTAACTTTAATTTATGCCGTGGTAAATAAGGTGCTTTAAAGCTTGAACCATCAGGCAAACTAACGTAACTATTAGATAAACTGTAATTTCCCCATATATCCAGCTTGTAATCATCCATAATCTCAGTGCTATAAGATACATTCCAATCTAAACCGTAATAATGGGCTGTCCCGACATTACCATTTTTTTCTGTATTTAATAAATGTGCACCCTCTAAAAATTGAGTCGGAGTCTCATCAGCATAACTCATAATAAAGTCTTCAACGTCCATACGATAAACATTTATGATGGACTCCCAAGTATTACTGGGTTTGTAAATAACACTAAATTCATAATTTCGAGCTTTTTCGGTATCTAGATTTTCATTAGGAACATGGTAAAAATAGCTTTGGTATTTACCGTCATCATCACGTTGCCCTGAAAATGAACCAAAATGTGATAAACCTTCAGTAGGATAAGGCGTACGTGAGGATTCACCGTAAAAGAATTTAATATTGGTTTTATCACTCCATTTATAAACTAAGCCGAAACGTGGATTAATCGCTGACTGATAACGGGAACTATAATCATAGCGTAAACCCATAATGGTTGAGATTTTATCACTCCAGCCTGAATGGGCTTGTATATAAGCTGCATAATTTTTGTATTCAATATCATCGATACTAATTGCCAGCTCATCGTTTGTACCGTTGTAATATAAATTTTGTGCATACAATGGCTTATCAACATCAAACTGTCGTGGTAAATCTGCTGTTTCAGGGATGGACTGTAAATCCTCAAATACAAAACCACTAACAATCGTGTGCTTAGGATTGTAATCATATACAAATAATTGTTCGGCACTTAATTTTTTACCATCTGCATATTTATACGCATCTCGGTAATCACTAAAGATATTGCGATATTTTGATTCTGGGTTTAATTCATAATGAGCATAAGAAAACAGCGTTTCAGAGGAAAGTTTATCATTGATGTCAAATAGAAATTGAGTGTAAAGTGTATCGATTTGGGTTGTCCAAAAAGAACTACCATCATAAATCGTGCTGCTAGGTTTTTCTGCAACATTGGTTAAATTGCGGAAAAAAGAGCGGTTAAAGCCTAAAATCAAATGATCTTGAATATTCATCTTAGCAAACAAGCTATAACTGCGTTGTGAGGCCGTATAGCTTTCACGTTGATTAGCTGGAATCACAACATTGCCTGCAAAATTCTGTAAGTCATCAAATTGATAAGAGTTTGGATATTCTGCTGCTAGACTGGTATTAGCATCAGCTTGAAAATGTCCACCTGCCGTGATGCGCAATTTATCAGTAATTTGCTGACCTGTTAATAAACTCGAATAACGATAACCATCTGTTCCTAACGAAGCCGAAATATTAAAGCCGTCAATATTATTTGCATCTTCGGTAATGATGTTGATGATACCTGTAAAGCCATCTGCACCATAATACAAGGCTGCACCTGGTCCGTATACAATTTCAACCCGTTTAGCTTGATATAAAGGGAAATTATCTGCGATAGGAATAATATCACCTGTTGGTGAATCTATGCGAATACCATCTTGTAATATAAGGAATTTTTCGTGACCACGGAAGTGAATTGTATGATAACGGTCTTCATCATTAAAGCGTTGGATATCTACACTGGGCAAATCTTGCAGCAAGTCGGCTAAATTGACATAACGCCGCTGCTCAATCTGCTGTTTGGTGATAACCATAATATTAGCAGGTGTTTCAGTGATTTTTTCTTCACGCCGAGAAGCTGTTGTCACCATTATGATAGGCACTTCAAACAGTTCTTCTAGCGATAAGTGCATCAATAAACGCATTTTTGCTGCATCATCACCATCCTGAGATTCTGGTGCAGCAATTGAGTTTAAGCTGAAAACACAAAGCAAAGTAATCAGTGAGCGAATATACATTATTTTTGTGGTCGGTGTGCCATACTGGAAAGTCAACCAGTATCAGCTTGTTATAAAATGATCCATTTATTTGATGCGTCTACCGTTGTCATATTCTACCACTTGGGTATCGCCTGATATGGAAACTAACACGCCTTTACCAATCCGTCTACCACTTTTGAATTGGCCTTCATAGCGATCACCGCCACCGTTAACATAAATGCCTGTTCCAGTGCGTTCTCCATTTGCAAACTCCCCTTCGTAATATTCACCATCAATCCAAGTTAATCGACCATAACCTTGAATTTTATTCTCAATGAAGCCACCCTCATAACGGTTGCCATTTGACCATGTATAGATGCCATTTTCATCGTTACGTTTATTTTCTATATATGTGCCTTCATAACGATCGCCATTTGACCATGTATACATGCCAAAACCATCGCGTTTACCGTCGATAAATTCGCCTTCATAATGGTCTTGATTAATCCATGTGTAAATGCCTCGACCTGTTCTGCGGTCTTGGAAGTATTCACCTTCATAGTGGTCACCATTTGCCCATGTGACGATATGCTTACCTTCTAATTCAGTTGAGGTCATTAATTGAGTAGATTTGGCTTGAACTTGAATCGGTGCTGGTTTTTTTATCTCTGGCTTGGCAATGATCGGTTTTGGTGCTTTTTTAGCAACGGGAGTGGCTTGAGGTCTGGGATTACGAGTAATTCGTCCATCACCGCGTTGGCCTTCGATGAATTCACCTTCATAACGGTCGCCATTTGCCCATGTATAAATACCATCTTCACCATCACGCTGATTGCCTAAGTAATAGCCTTCATAAATATCTCCATTTTTCCAAGTATATTTACCGAAGCCATCTAAATTTCCTTCAAAAAAATCGCCTTCATAACGATCGCCATTTGACCATGTATATTTACCGCGACCTGTTCTTGCTTTACCTTCATATTCACCTGTATAGCGGTCACCATTTTGGAATACAACAGTTTTTGTCACAATATCTTCATCATCAAGCGCGTAAAGAGGTTGGACACATAAGCATAAGATAGTAAAGATACTGAATAAAATGCCTTGACCACGCATGAAAATACTCCCTTGTGTTATTTTTTGGTTGTCTGATTTCTAAACATTTGAAGTGAAAGGTTTAAAGGTTGTAAAATTGAATCAATGCACCCGCTTTGCTCACTAGCATAGACCTGATTGATGGGTTTTGTCCACTGTTGAGTAGCCAAATTAATAGCTTGACTTGCATTATAATTGGATTAGGGAATGCGACCAATTACAAACATTACTTTTTTATAATGTTTGTAATTGTTAATATTCAACCTGAATATAGAGTGGTTTTCATTCTTGGAAATTAGCAACTTAATTTGACTCAAAAAAAGTTTGAAACCATAAAGTAGCTGGTTGTTTGTTCTGTTATTAAAGTAATCAAACCCAATTATTAACAATTAGGATACTTTTTAAAACTGCCAAGTAAAATCAATGAGTTATGAGAAAGAAGTCTGACTTATAACCCATTGAAATAGATGCAATTTAATAAAAGTATCCACGATATTGTTTTAAATATCGTTACCTTTCCAAGGTATAATTGAAATCAACCCCACTATCTGAACCTGACTGCGAGGTTTCAATCACCCAACGTTTGGTGAGCTGATAACGCATTTTTAAAATATTTTCAGCATCAAACAAACCGACTCCATAGCTAACATATAAATCTGGAGTGAGGTATTTACCTAAAGTCAATGCCGCGTCTTCAATTCCATCTTCAGTAGAAATCCCCGCTTCATCTAAACCAAAATTATTACCTAAGTCTTTCATAATCCCATCACCTTCTTTTAGTGGTAATGTGGAAGCCGCAGCCAATAATGCCGCTTGTGCACCTTTACCCCCGCTGGCCGCTTCATTTGCAGGGCGACCCAATACGATATAAGATAAAATATTAGATTGATCTAGTGAAGGTTTTGAATATAAATCTATTTTTGGATTTTGGGCTGTGCCATTGATATACACCCCAGCAACCACATTATCAGAACGCGCTCCATTCACCACTACATCACGGGTTATTTTTCGATAAGCTCGAATATCTAAACCAGGATTTTCCAACCGTCCGCCTGAATATAAAACCCGACCATCATCAATATGTAAATCTTGTCCATAAGCTTTGTAACGTCCATTCAATATTTTGATTTCACCTGTGCCAACAGGAAGCTGGCTGCCTTCGCTATTCACAGTCAAATTCCCCCCAAAGTTACTCTTAAAGCCCAAACCATCAAACTGCACATCATCACCTAAAATGACTGTCACATTGCTAGAGACTTCCAAACCACCTTTTGATTTAGGTTTTGGTTCAGGTTTAGGATTTTTAGGATTAACAATCACAATATCTTTAGTGACTTTTACTGCGCTGGCACTGGCTTCAGGTGGAGTAATGTGTGCGGTTGGAATCGTCACCGTACCTGCAACATGTAATTTTTTCGGATTGGCGGTAATCGTCATATCAGGTGAAATTAACGCATAGACTTCGGTTTGATCGATTGCGGTAAAATTCTCGCCTTTTAATTTCAAATCCGCCGCCCAATCGCGCCCAATCGGTAAAAACGCATCACCTGTTAATTCTAATTTTCCATCACCAGAAGTGAGACCCGCGTAAATATCCAGTTTATCTTTGCCATCATCTTTGACTGTGACATTTAAATCGCGCAATTCTAAACCAAAATCAGGCAAATCCGCCGCGCCATCAACCACTTTAAGTTCGCCATTAATTTGAGGCTTTTTAATTGTGCCTTTGACATTGGCTTGCATCAACACTTCGCCTTGCACATTTTCAGCTTGCTCAACAAACGTCGGTAAAATACTAATATCACCGAATTTAGCATTGATTTGCGCATTAATTCTTTGATTATCAGAAATCTTTAAGCTATTAAATTTCGGCATTTTGACATCCGCTTTAATATGACTTTGTTCTAATAAATCCAGCACCAAATTCGCGACTAACCCCGAGCGTTTAATATCCAATTCTAATTTGCCACCTTGATGTTTAAACACTTCTTTTTCACCCGCAAGCAGCGTAGTCAATTCCCCCGGTGTAATGCCGATATTCACATCAGAACGGATTTGACCATTTTTCAATAATTGCGCATTGATTTTGCCTTTGACATCACCCGTTAAATCTAAATCTGGTGGAAAGAATTGTTTTGCAATCGCTAGTGGAATGGTTTTTAATTCGATTTGGGCTTTGGTATCGCCTTCAGCTTTCCAATTGGCTTGAGTACAAATTTGGGCTTTATCTTGTTGTAAACAGAGTTGTCCTAAATCTGCCTTTTCTGGCGATGCAGTTAAGTTGGTCGCACGAGCAGTTTTCCATACACCGACCACACCCGTATCAGCGTCAAGTTGTTGGATTTTGCCTTTCCATTGGGTTTTATCAATATCAAAGCCGCCTTTGAGTTTTAACAACACATCTTGCTCAGGGGTTTCTACTTTAGCGGTCAATAGGTGATTTTTCATACTGCCTGTAGTATTGATAGTCGCTTGTTTTAACAATTGTTTTCCAGCCTGTTGAATATTTTCAGCCAATACATCTAAACGCAAAGTTTTGCCGCCATCTAAATCCACATCTGCGTCGATTTTCAGCGATTGCACTTTATTATCTTCATATTGCAATTGATTGGCATTTAACTTGGCGATAACATGCGGTTTATCCAACGCGCCTAATACTTGCCCTTTGCCTTTGATACTGCCTTTGGCTTGTGGCAGTAGAGTATTTAAATTCGGTGCATCCAACGCCCAGTCTAGTTTGATTTTCTTATCAACTACGCCATTTGCGGTTAAATGGGTTTTGCCTGATTTAAAGTCTAATTTCTTGATTTCATAGCGTTGTCCATCGACTTTGGCTTGAGCTTGTAAATCCAATGGATATTTGCGGAATGTGCCTTTAATCCCGTTGATATTGACCACGGTTTGCACCCCTTTGTCAGAAAGCTGTCCTTTGGCTGCAAGGTCTAAACCAATATTGCCGTCTAAATCTTTCCATTGTTTGGCAGGATTGATGTCTTTTCCTGCGATTTTAATATCCCATTTAACTTGTGGTTTCCATTCAACTTTACCCAATAAGTTCACCACGCCATCCAACGTATTCACAGTCAATTTTTTGATGTCGATTTTTTCTAAACTGCCTTTGCCTGCAAGCTGGATTTGTGATTTAGGAATGTCTTTGCCTGAAACATCGGTGTTGAGTTTGAGATTGTAGGCTTTGGCACTGCCTGTTAAATCAACCTCACCTTGTTTGACTTGTGCCAGCAATTCATTGCCAGCTAATGGCCAGCGTAAATTTTCCCATTTCAATTTGACATCTAAATCTTTGCCGCCGTCTTCAATTGAGCCTGTGCCCGTTGCACTAACTTTGGTTTTAATTTTTGGAATCATCACTGCCAATTGTTGTAAATTGAATTTTTGGTCTTTCAACTTCGCAACCACTGTACTGTCGATAAATAAGCCTTTGGGCATGTCTTTCCAAAACGGTTTTATATCAATATGTTTGGTGCTGAGATTCACATCTGCCGCCAAACCATCCGCCCATTTGACAAACGCTTTACCCGAAATTTTACCTGTAAGAATATCGGCTTCTAACGTATTCACATCGGCTTGGGTTTTATCACCCGTTGCTTTAACTAACCATTTGCCTTTAGGAATATCTTTGCCTGCCACATCGGCATTTAACGTTACATCATAATCATCGGCACTACCTGTTAAATTTAGCGTTCCTTGTTTGGCATTGACTAAAATATCTTTTCCTTTCAATGGCCAGCGTAGATTTTGAAAATTCATTTTGACATCTAAATCTTTGCCGCCGTCTTCAATTGAACCTGTACCCGTTGCCGTGACTTTGGTATTAATTTGTGGAATCATCACTGCCAATTGTTCAAGGTTAAATGCTTTATCCTGTAATTTCGCCACCACTTCGGTATCAATAAATAAACCATCGGGCATATCTTTCCAAAATGGTTTTATGTCGATGTGTTCGGTTTTCAATTTAATATCGCCTGCTAATTCACCCACCCATTTGATAAAGCCGACACCCGAAATTTTACCCGTCAGAATATCTGCTTCTAAGGTCTCAATATTGGCTTGGGTTTTATCGCCTTTGGCTGCGACTTCCCATTTTCCTTGTGGAATATCTTTGCCTGTGACATCTGCGTTGAGCGTGACTTGGTAGTTTTCTAAATCGCCTGAGGCAGTGATTTTCCCATCTCGTGCATCAACAATAATTTCTTTAGAATCAAATGGATATTGAATTTTTACCCAATCAATGTCCGCATTCCAAGTTAACGCACCGAGTAAATCATTCGCTACCGCTTGTAAGTTGATTGCAGCAGGTTGCGCCAACGCATGAGTGACAGTTAATTTTTTAGTATCACCCGCAATTTCCGTATGACCTGATAACGGTGGCACTTTATCAATATTGGCTGTCCAATCCGCGTTTAGATTTAATGGATGTGGAGTGGTTAATTGTGCATCACCTTGGGCATTGACGGTAAATAATGGCGCGTCAACTGTGAGTTTTTTTAGTTCAAATTTTTCGATTAATTGGGCTTGTAATTGACTGCTGTTAATCACAAAGGGTTCGCCATCGCCTGTTTGTACCGCGACTTGATTGATTTGCACGTCGTCAATAATAATCTTAATCGGGAGTTTTATATCTGGAATACTGGGCGGCTCGGAGGATTTGGGTTTATCTTCTTTAGCTGGTTTTTCAGCAGGTTGAGGTAATTTCACATCAACTCCCGTCACATGCAATTGTTTAATGTGTGCGGTTCGGGAAAATAAGGCTTTTGGATTCCAGCTTAATAATAAGTCTTCAACTTTGGCATTGACGGTATTTTCTTGGTCATAGCTGAGATTGGTTAGATGTAATTCGCTGAGTAATGTACCTTGTACTTGTTCAATTTCTAATGTTCCGGGTGCGTATTTTTTACCTTGCGCCACCAAAAAATTAACCCCTGATTCTGTGCCCAATAGCCATGTTAAACTCGCACCGATAAGGACAACCAGTAATAAGCTGAAAAATAAAAGATATTTAATAATTTTGAATAATAATTTCATAGTGTTTCACAATTAAGGTCTGTTGTGAGGCACTATTATATAGACTTACGAAAAATGGACTAGTCTGAGTAGTGGAAATTATTGGGTTGTAGTTTTGACCATCACACAAAAAGCCTTCTAGTTGGTAATTCAGCTTTGACGCTCTGTGTCATTAACCATCTATGACGCGGAACGTCTGCACTGCATTCCAACAAAGATCGTTGGAACGAGACAAAAATCATACTCATTATTTGAAGTGATACTGCAGTTCAAGAAAATAATTGCGCCCTTCTAACGGTAAATCATTTGGTAATCCTGCAATATTCGCTGTTTCAGAAAAACTTGTTGGTTCACGTGCATCAATACCAAAGGCATTGTGGATACCTAGACTTACTTTCCATTTCTGATTTGGCATATAGTGCAATGTCATATTTGTTAACCAATAATCATCGATAGCAGGTCTTTGATCGAGCTTGCCACGTTGACGATTCATTACACCATCGAGCTGTAAATTAAAATACCAATGCGGTATAAATTCCCAATCAGTATGTAAATAAAATTGATAATAAGGAATTTGTGGTAGTTTATATCCCCGAGTTTTAGTCTCTTGTATCGCAAAATTAGCCAAAATATGCCAACGTGGAGAAGGCTGCCAATTTAACTCTATTTCGCTACCATGCCCTTTTTGAGAGTCACTATTGATAGCGCTACGAGTGATATCTTCACGCGGGTCTGGACGATAACGAATTAAATCATCTAATTCATAATAAAAAGTGGTCGCACTCAAGTGCAATGTGGGTGATAACTGATAGTAAAAGCCTAATTCCCATGACTCCATTGTTTCTGGATTAAGATTTGGATTGCCATACGCAATGGGGTTATGAATATTATACAATTCACTCAATGCAGGGGAACGGAAAGCCCGCCCGTACAATAGCTTGGTTGTTAATTGTTCTGTTGTGTGCCAAACCAGACCCAAACGTGGGTTTAATGTGCCACCAAAGTCAGAATAATGATCATAACGAACTCCAGAAG
>JADGDW010000165.1 GCA_016744725.1 Candidatus Albibeggiatoa sp. nov. BB20
CTTGTAGTGATACTGCAACATGCTCAGAATATAGCGAACATAAAGCTCTGAATTTAAAAGTTGTTTTTCTGTATCATTCAGATTTGGTTTATCTGATTTTAAATCTAAAATGAGTATTTTGTATTTATTTTCTAAGTCTGGAATAACTAAAACTAAATCACAACTTTTATTGACACTTTCTAATGCTCTATTAAGATAAATAGATAGTTGTTGAAAACAGATTTTATTTTTAGGAGAGTCATCGTAATCAAGAGTAAATGCAAATGAATCAACAGGTACATTTGTTATATGTAATTTATTTATCTTACTGTTTACCCCTTTTTCTCTAAGAACAAGTTCTCTATCGCCTGTAATAATATCTAAAACAACGTCAGGATTTATAATTTTTCTAAATGCATCCTGTACTTTCATTCTGGCATACCGTAAAACAAGTCATCTGCTAGTTTGTTGGCATCAGCAATAATATCATCAAAAATTTCCATGTTAATTCCATAACGGTCAACAGGGACAATTTTGATAGTATGATCTGTTTTCACAGCATACGCTTTTACTTGTTCTGGACGTAATACGTCTTGTTCAACAATTTTGGCATTTTGCATGATAGATTGCTTATTTTCTATCTGGCTGTTTAACATTATTTTATTATTAATTTCTCGAATCAAATAATCACTATGCGTTGTAATCAGTACTTTAACTCCTGCATTGACTAAACGTGCTAACAGACTTGCCATTTTACGTTGATTATCAGGGTGTAGATTTAATTCGGGTTCATCAATAATCAATATGCCATGAGGTTCAGCAAGGCAATTAATATATAAATCTATTAAAAATAAAGTTTTAACTGCTGATGATGTAAGATAAAGAGGAATGATAACTCTATCACGATTTCGCTCTTTTCTTGGTTGGTAATATATATTGCCATCAATATTTTTAAAGCTGCCATCAAGAATACTTTGTAACGCATCAAATATAGGTTTATATTTTTGCCGATTTGCTCGAATAAAACTCTTGCGCTTACTTAAATTTTCATAATCTCGAATGACACCAATATTATCTTGAATAGGACGAGCATAGCGAGAGCGCATACTATTAAGCAAAGCTATTGGATCGTCATTGGGTTTATCATTTTTATAAAGATGCTCTAAAATGGCGTTTCTACTTATATCTAATTCTTTATAAAATAAGGAAATAGTAGTGCGTTCTGAGGTCGCAATAAATGCTTTTAGAAACATATTTTCAAACAAACAATTGGAAACTACATTCCCAACTATGTCCCCAATAATGCGACTTGAGAGTTTTGTTTCTTGTTTTTCTTGTTCTCCAACCTGTAAAGCAATAGACAATATTGATTCATTAGGGGCTTTATCAAAAAGTAAAGTTAAAGACCTATTCTGACCAAATTTAGTCGTTTGCTTAAACCCAAAGTTCAAATTATTATGAAAGTGCTTATATGTAAAATCAATTATTGTATTTTTAAAAAAATCATCTGGGGCATTAAAGTAATTTGTTAACCCTTGTGTAAATTTTTGAGATGCTTGCTTGAAATAATCATTTATTTTTGTCTGATAGTCTTCTAAATTAATATTTAGAGAGCCATCATTTTTTAATATTTCAATTTGTTCTGATGAGATAGGTATTTCAACTAATTCTCTAAAGTGTTTAAGAAAGCCATAAATACCATAGCTTACATAAGTTTTTCCCACATTATTAGGACCACAAATGATTGTGAGGTCGCCAAGCTCAACTTCACCATTATCTATAAATCCGTACTGATTAAATTTGAATTTCATTGCTTGAAAAGACCCCTTATTATAGAAAATGCTGAGTCAGAAAAGGGTATGCTAATTTTAGAATTTTGAAAAGAAATTTTATTAAGAGGGCGGAAAAAATAAATAAACAAGAAAGTACCATTGCAGCACTTTCTTGCACAAAAAAACAACTATTTATCCATAGATAAACTATAAATATAGGCTGTTAACAATTTAATTTTTTCATCGCCTAAGAATTCACCATGAGCAGGCATACGGTTTTGTCGACCATGCTTAATAGTTTGTTCAATATCAGCAACATTACTGCCATATAACCAAGTTTCATCAGCCAAGTTTGGTGCACCTAATGCAGTCATACCCGTACCATCAGGCATGTGACATGCTTGACATACTTTGCCAAATACAGCCTTACCTTGCTCAGCTACAGCGGCATCATGCTCGCGACCACTTAAGCTTAATACGTACTGTGCAACGGCTTTCACATCAGCATCACCTTCTAAACGGTTTGCTTCAGCAGAAGGCATCAAACCATTACGACCATTAGTAATTGTTTCAATAATTTGAGCAGGCTGACCACCCCATAACCAATCACTATCACGTAAGTTTGGATAACCTTGAACACCGCCTGCATCAGAACCATGACAAGCAATACAATAGGTTGAGAATAAACGTTGACCAATTTGGGTCGCAGCTGGGTCTTTTGCTAACTCAGGTACTTCCATTTGACCATAACGTGCATAAGTAGGTGCAAAACGTGCCTGAGCACTGGCCATTTCGCGTTCATATTCTACAATTTGACTTTCTTTTAAAAATCCTGGGAAAGAACCAAGTGAAGGATATAAAAATACATAAAATAATCCAAACACTAAAGTAATATAGAACATATTTAACCACCACATCGGCAATGGATTATTATATTCTTCTAAATCTTCATCCCAGACATGCCCCATGGTTTGTACATCTTCATCAGAATTAGGGCGATCGCCACCCAACCACAGGATTAAAGCAAAACAGGCCAAAATACTGAGTAATGTGCCTATTGTAATAAACCAGTCCCAGAACGAACTTGTGAAAACACCTTCAACAAAATACATACAGAATCTCCTTAACGTTTTTCGATGTTGTCCTCTTCTTCATCGAGAACTAGGCGCGATGCTTCGTCAAAATCTTTTTTATTTCGACTACTATATGCCCAAATCACGATGCCCAAGAAGAGAATCATAACGGCTACAGTCCAAGCGGATTGTAAAAAGACAAGTAAGTCCATCTTATCGAACCGTCTTAACTGTTGTACCCATGCCTTGTAAGTAGGCAACAATGGCATCAAGTTCAGTCACACCGTCTAAATCTGTAGGTGCTTTGTCAATTTCTTCTTGGCTATAAGGATGACCAAAAACGTTTTTCAATTGCTGCATCCGATATTGCATCACATTACCATCAACCATGCCTTCAGCTAACCAAGGGTAACCTGGCATAACAGATTCAGGCACAACACTGCGTGGATCCATTAGATGTTGAACATGCCATTCATCACTGTAGCGACCACCAACACGATGTAAGTCAGGGCCTGTACGTTTTGAACCCCATTGGAACGGACGGTCATAAACGAATTCACTCGCAACAGAATAGTGACCATAACGCTCTGTTTCAGCACGGAATGGACGAATCATTTGAGAGTGACATACACTACAGGATTCACGGATATAAATATCACGTCCTGCTAACTGAATTGCAGAATAGGGTTTTAAGCCATCTGCAGGCTCGATCATGTCTTTCATATAAAATAAAGGCACGATTTGAATTAAACCACCGACACTAATGACAAGGATGATTAAGATAATCATTAACCCGAGATTTTTCTCGACCTTCTCATGTCCTGTTGAAGCTGCCATGTAAAAAATCCTCCAAAAAGTAAGCTATTGAATATCTACATTGCTCTCAATGCAGATATTCAGTTCATTTTAGTGAGCGGGTGCTGGCTCAAGAATGCTATCGTTTATGCCTTCTTCAGTTTTTTCAGCCGCAGTGATGGTTAACAAGATATTAATTGTCATAATTAACATACCCGTTAAGAATAATGCGCCACCCACAAAACGAGTTACATAGAAAGGATGCATTGCAGCAACAGATTCAACAAAGCTGTAAGTCAATGTACCGTCAGGATTCACCGCACGCCACATTAAGCCTTGCATGATACCTGATACCCACATTGCTGAAATGTAAAGTACGATACCGATGGTTGCTAACCAGAAGTGTAATTCAACTAAGCCTAAGCTATATAATTTACGACCAAATACGCGAGGAATTAAGTAGTACAAACTACCCATAGAAATCATTGCAACCCAACCTAACGCACCAGAATGAACATGACCAATAGTCCAATCAGTATAGTGAGATAATGCGTTAACCGTTTTAATTGCCATCATTGGACCTTCAAACGTAGACATACCGTAGAAAGAAAGTGCAACGATTAAGAAACGTAAAATTGGATCAGTACGTAATTTGTCCCAAGCACCTGATAAAGTCATGATACCGTTAATCATACCGCCCCAAGAAGGTGCTAATAAAATCAATGACATAACCATACCTAAAGATTGTGTCCAATCAGGTAATGCTGTGTAATGTAAATGGTGCGGGCCTGCCCAAATGTACGTAAAGATTAACGCCCAGAAGTGAACGATAGATAAACGGTAAGAGTAAACAGGGCGACCTGCTTGTTTAGGGATGAAGTAATACATCATGCCTAAGAAGCCTGCAGTTAAGAAGAAACCTACCGCATTATGACCGTACCACCATTGCACCATCGCATCTTGAACACCCGCATACGCTGAGTAAGATTTCCACATACCAACAGGTAGTGCTAAGTTGTTAAAGATATGTAACATGGCAATTGTGAGAATAAACGCACCATAGAACCAGTTTGCGACATAAATATGTTTTACTTTGCGTTGCGTAATCGTACCAAAGAATACGATTGCATACACTATCCAAACCACTGCAATGGCAATATCAATAGGCCATTCTAATTCCGCGTACTCTTTAGTTGTTGTAAGACCTAAAGGTAAGGTAATTGCTGCCGATAATAAGATAGCCAACCAACCCCAGAAAGTGACGGCTGCTAATTTATCTGAAATTAAACGGGTATGACAGGTACGTTGTACCACGTAATAAGAGGTTGCAAATAAAGCAGAGCCACCGAAACCGAAAATGACGGCATTAGTATGTAACGGTCGAATACGACTAAACGTAATATAGGGGATATCAAAGTTTAGCCACGGCCACGCTAATTCCGCAGCGGCGTAGACACCGACCAACATGCCGATGACACCCATGGCGATAGACAGAAGTGCAAACTGCCTAACCACCGTATAGTTATAAGTAGTTGCTTCTTCACTCATTGAAGTTGCCTCCTCAATACTTAAAGGTAGAAAATAAAAAGATGAATACTGTTAATGCTATTAATCCGAAAACCCATCTTAAGTGGAAAAGTATTATTATGAACGACTTGCCTCATAAGCCATTTACGCAGGCGATACATAACCTTATTCACCTGCATTTTAAACTGCAATTTATACCTTATAGCTGTATAAGCGTCAAATTTTTTTGAATTATCCACTTTAGGCTATGTATCACATAAATCAAAATATCTATTAACATAAGTTAATTTTGTTTGCAACTTGATTTTTATAGAAAAATAGGTGGATATTCATAAATAAAGAGAAATGTTATGAAATATTAATAGTTCGTGTTTTTTATAACTTACTAAACTTATGGGTATAAACCTAAGTGGATTATAAGCTTTAAAATTTATTTATACTGTATTAAAAATAAATGTGCTTAACTCACAAAAACAGGCGTTCATTGGTATTGAGTGCTGAGTCATAAATTAATCAAGTATTTGAGCAAATATCCATTTGGATTTATAACTTGTTGTCTATCATAAATAGAATTAATATTTGATCGTAGATAATCTGAGAGAGAACATAATTATGTCGAAAAAGATTTTAATGTTGGTTGGCGATTTTGCTGAAGACTATGAAACCATGGTGCCATTTCAAGCACTTAAAATGCTAGGCTATGATGTGCAAGCCGTTTGTCCTGATAAAAAAGCGGGTGACATTATTCGAACTGCGGTGCATGATTTTGAAGGCGATCAAACCTATACCGAAAAACCAGGGCACAATTTCACGTTAAATGCGACTTTTGCTGATGTTGATAGCAATGATTTTATTGGCTTAGTCATACCAGGAGGACGCGCACCAGAATATATTAGATTGAACAAACGAGTAATTGAAATTGTACGTGAATTCGATCAAGCGAAAAAGCCCATTGCAGCGGTTTGTCACGGGCCTCAGCTATTGGCCGCCGCTGGTGTATTAGATGGTATCAAAGCCACTGCCTACCCAGCATGTCAGCCTGATGTGAATCAAGCCAATGGGCAATGGTGTGATATTGCGATTGACCAAGCGGTGACGGATGCTCATATTGTGACAGCACCTGCATGGCCTGCACATCCTGAATGGTTAGCCCAATTTATTAAGCTATTAGGCGCAAAAATTTCGATTTAATATCAATCCAAGTAATCATTCTTATTCTGATAGGAGTGATTACTATTTTTTTGTTGTAAAAACACCTATTGAAAGAAATATAATACAGCCAACTTATACAAGCTTATTCAATCGAGCAGTTGTTGAAGTGCATTAAAATTTCATATTTTAGTCTTGAAAAAAAACCGCACGTGCCCACTATACATGCTCAAAAACCTCATAAAATTTAGTGAATGGAGTCAAGTAGTATGAAGAAATTTCTGACCACTTCTGGTTTACTCATTGGACTCGCGCTGTTTCTAGCCGTCAATATCCTGAGTAATACCACTTTAAAGTCATTACGTTTAGACCTTACTGAAAACAATTTATACACGCTGTCAGAGGGCACTAAAAATATTCTGGCTAACCTTGATGAACCTGTTACCTTGCGTTTTTATCTATCTGAAAAACTAGCAACTCAGCTACCGGGGATTAATAGTTATGCAACTCGGGTTAAAGAGTTATTAGAAGAATATCAGCGTTATGTGGGTAGTAAATTACGTTTAGAAGTGATTGATCCAGAACCCTTTTCAGAACAAGAAGATCGTGCTGTGGGTTACGGTTTGCAAGGTGTACCAATCGATACTAGTAACACTAGTTTTTATTTTGGTTTAGTTGGTACTAATGCGGTAGATACTGAAGAAACCATCACTTTCTTCCAACCCGACCGAGAATCATTTTTAGAATATGATGTTAGCAAATTGGTTTATAAACTAGCCAATCCTAAACAGCCTGTTATGGGCATTATGAGCAGTTTGCCGATTCAAGGCAGTCCTAGCCCATTTATGCAAGATGCCGAGCAACCCATCATGATTGTGGATCAATTACGCCAGTTATTTGAAGTACGCAAGATTGAAACTACTGCAAGCACCATTGAAAATGATATTGATGTATTGATGATAGTTCATCCTAAGGCATTATCTGATAGCACCTTATACGCGATTGACCAGTTTATATTAGCAGGCGGTCGTGCAATGATTTTCGTTGACCCATATTCTGAAACCGATACCCCGCCACAAAATCCGCAAAATCCATTCGCCAACATGAATGCGCCACGTAATTCTGATTTAGCCAAATTATTTGACCAATGGGGTATTGAATTATTACAAGGTAAAGTGGTTGGAGATATGAATCTTGCGCAGCGGGTACAAATTCGTAAAGATTCACGAGCAGTGGTGATTGAATACCCTGTCTACATGGATTTAAATTCACCAGAATTCTTTAGCTCTAGCGATATTGTTACAGGTGATTTAGGTAATGTGAATCTAGCAACGGCGGGCAGCTTGACTCATAAACAAGGTGCAAGCACTGAAATGACCACGTTAATGATGAGTTCTGCACAAGCAATGGCGATTGATAGCACTAAATTAGGTATGTTTGCAGACCCAGAAGCCATGGTTAAAGAGTTTAAACCAGAGCAACAATTTATTTTAGCCGCCCGAATGACAGGACAAGTGAAAACCGCATTTCCTGATGGTAAACCCGTTGTTGAAGAAAATACTGAAGATGCGGCAGCACCTACACCTGAAGTTGATGTTCCTCACTTAACTGAATCCAAAGACAGCATCAATGTGATTGTGGTTGCAGATACGGATTTATTACAAGATCAATTCTGGGTTCAAGTACAAAATTTCTTGGGTCAACGGATTGCACTTCCTTTAGCTTCTAATGGTGATTTTGTGACTAATTCGATTGAAAGCTTGATGGGTAATAATGACTTAATCAGCGTGCGTAGTCGCGGCAGTTTTACTCGTCCATTCACCAAAGTGGAAGAAATTCAAAAAGTGGCTGAGCAACGTTTCCGTGAAAAAGAGCAAGAGGTGCAAGCGCGTTTAGAACAAACTGAGCAAAAGCTGGCTGAATTACAAAGCCAAAAGCAAGGTGGTAGCGCATTATTGCTAAGCACGGAACAACGCCAAGAATTAGAACGTTTCCGCCAGCAAAAAGTGCAAATTCGCAAAGAATTACGTGATGTACAACATCAGTTGCGTAAAGATATTGAAACCTTGGAAAGTCGGATGACATTCCTTAATATTGGTTTAATTCCATTTCTTATTGCATTTTTGGGTATTGGCTTAGCTTTATTCCGTCGTGAGAAACGAGTCAAATTAGCGGCTTAGGCGTTAAAATCCAATCAATTTAGGAGTGCAGAATAACTTTGTTTAAGTATGTTTTGTACTCCTGATTTAGAATGGGTTTTATGAACTATGGTGTTTAGCTATAGTCATTTTATTTTAAGATGATACAGGACTGGCAATCCTTGATTTTAAAACTATTTGATATTTAAAATATTTTAGGACTGCCAGTCCTCACACACTCAAGACAGAATTGACTATAATAGGAAATTGTAGAATTTCGTTTTACGTGACGACGCATTTTAACTCTTTAAACATTTATGAATCAATCACTTAAATAATGAGCTTTTAGTTTTTCGTAAAGACTGTCTGTACGATATTGAGCTGATTTATCCATATTGTTTCTACGCCACATTTCATTCCATAAATGCACCGCTTTAGAATCATTAATAATCATTGGATGAATGGGTTGGATTGTTTTTTGATAATTCCAATATTCAATTGGGCAAAAAATATGGAATGGCATGATATAACGTTGTAATTTGTGTATATTGACGGCTTCTGTTAACAGAGTGGGTCCCATTTCTCCTCATGCTAAATCTTGAGAATCTTTTTCTATTGATTTGTAATAACAGTATTCCATTAATTCTGAACCAGCAGAAGAGACACCCATCACACAATTTGTGGCTTTTAGCCCACCTTTTTTACGCTTCGCGCTAGCTAAAACATAAGCTTGCTTTTGCTCGAACGGCTGTAAACAAACTATATCACTATCAACCCAGTAGCCACCTTTTTCTAGTAATAATTTGTATCTAAACATATTAGCAAAGCCTGCATAACTATCATACATTTTATATTTGAAAATTTTGTTTCTGGGGATAATTTCATTTGCATCCATCACAATAGTATCTTTAGGTATATTTTTTACAGTATCGTATGTATACAAGTGGAATGAATGTCCATTTTTTAAAAAAGATGAAATACAAAGTTGTTCCATTGGTGATAAAGCATCACCGATCCAAAGACTTTGGATAATAGGGAGCATAAAGAAAAACCTTTTAAATACACAAATGTTAAAAAAACTTGTAAAAATAGGTGAAGCTGCAAAGATACTAGGTTCAAGTCCTGCCCAGTTAATGCAGCTCTAAACTTAAACACCTATGGTGTGGACACGTTACAGCCCACCTAAACGCACATA
>JADGDW010000166.1 GCA_016744725.1 Candidatus Albibeggiatoa sp. nov. BB20
TGTATTCCATCTCTCATATTATAAGCCATTCTTGAGTTTAGGGAGATAAATCTGTTCGCCTGAAAGGCGAAGGTTTTAACCTTATACATGGAAATAAATTGCTGCAAGAATTATTAGATTTTGAGAAAGAATAGATAATCTCAATACTTAATGAGACATATTGCTACCTAAACACCTATGGTTAATTCTATCTTAAGTGTTATAACTCTATTTTATTTTCAGGACGACCAATCTTTGAAAGACTAGCAATCCTGACACATAACAAGGAATTGACTTATACCCTTGAGCTAAAAGCTAATGCTCACTCGGGTGCTCTTCTTCAGAAGTATCAATTGACAACGCATCCCAATCCTCTTTCCGATACGTGATGCCTAGATTCGCGGCCACTGCAACAGAATAAACACCAACCAACGCTACCAACGGAACACCAAGGAACAATTCCCCTGTGAAATTGATAGCAGTCGGCACAAGTGCAGCCATTGCAAGTTGATTCTGTGAGGTTTCATGACGTTTACCAAGCTCAAATACTGCATCCAACCGAGTCAACGACCCATCATTTAAAATGATTTGCGCACTATCTACAGCAATAGCAGATGCACCCGTCATTGATATTGAGACATGAGCACGACGCATCGCAAGCGCATCGTTAACCCCATCACCAATGAAACATACTTTACGCCCTTCATCACAAAGCTCGGCGATCCGATCATGTTTCTGCTCAGGTAAGGTGCGTGAAAACCAAGTATCAATTCCCAAAGAGTTAGCAAGCCGTTTTGTAGGTTCTTCTTCATCACCGCTCAAGACCATGACTTCCATCCCACGCGCGTGAAGCCGATCAATAAGCTCCTGAGTTTCTGAACGCACCTTAGGAACAAGTTCGATAGCACCTGCATAATGCCCATCCATGGCGAGATGCACCACGGTGTGTCCCGCAGCTTCAGATTCACTGGCTTGGGTCATGATAAATTCTGGTAGCTCAATGTCATTATTAATAAGCAAACGGCGACTACCAAGCAATACTAAATGCTCGTCGATGACTAATTTTAATCCAAGACCCGCTTGGAACGAAGGTTCTTCAACGATGATATTAGATAAATCAATATCCTGAGCCTGTGCTCCTTCAACGATTGCACGAGCAATAGGATGTTCATGACCAAGCTCAGCGGCTGCGGAAATTTTCAGTAATGTGCTGTGTTCAGTGCCGTCAACAGGATACAGTTTGCCAAGTGCAAAACTATCATGAGTGAGCGTGCCCGTCTTATCAAACACGACTGTATTAATGTCTCCAAGCAAATCGAGTGAGCGACCATCTTTGATGAGAATGCCATTGTCAGCCGCAGTACGCAACATCCGCAACATTGCCGCAGGGCCAAATACCCAGACTAAATCGAAGCTGTTACTCCAAACACCACTGACTGCACCAACGGGGCCCCATGCAACCATTCCAAGCGCACCCAAACCCAAGGTTGGGAGGATTGAACGATCAGCCATTTCTTGACTACGTACATCAAGATTCTGTTCATAAGACTGCATGTCTGAGATGAGTGTTTCCAAGCGTGCAGCTTTAGTCTCTGCACCAGTGTGTTCCGCCTGAACCAACCCTCGTCCACTCACAACCATCGCGCCAGCAAGCACTTCCTCGCCAATGGTGATTTCAACTAACCGAGATTCTCCAGTAAACATGCGGTTATCAACCATCAGTACGCCCTTAACAACCTGACCATCCACAGGAATCAGTCTACCGGGACGCACAATCACAAGCGCACCTTCTTCGACTTGGTCTAGTGGCATCTCAATTTCAACTCCATCAGTCAAAACCCAGACATTCTCGCTCCAATCACTAATTGCTAAACTGAGGCTATTCTCTCCTTCCTTACGGGTCTTGAGCACAAGGTATTTACCACCAAACACAATCATGTTTGCAAGTCCAACCGCAGCCAAATAACCCGTAGCCAGCAATAAACCCGAAGTAATGGTCAGTAATGCCTTGAATCCCAATTTTCGTTCATCGGCATACTCATGCCAAGTTTCACGCACTAACGGCACACTAGGGAGCAACGTTAGAGGGATCGCTATCAAAGCCAACGGGGGCATTAGAGTGCTAGCCATTGCAAGTCCAGACCCAGTGACTGAAGCTGCTGTCAGACGACCAAGCCGTACAAGCTCTGCATCAACATTCTCTACGACGACGGGGGGTTTCTCTACAATTTCAGTGTCATCATGAGACTGAGGTTTAATATCATGCGCTTGTTTTACATCCTCATTCACCACATTTGTAGACTTATTACGACTCATCAGTTCCGCAAAATAGTCATGAAACTGGTTAGGATCAAAGTTATAAAATGTACCGCCTTGGCTAAAATGGAGCAAAAACACTCGCCCAACCGCATAGGTTAAAGGTCCAGTAACCAAAGGGCCTACCACCAATTTTGCTAAATGACCAATACCGGGGATCAAACTAAGAAACGAGGTTGCAGGCTGATAGACCAGTACGGCAGTACCACCATTAACCAATGAGGAAATGCCCGCGCGAGCAGTCTCCGTTCGAAATTCGATGTCATAGTGTTCAGCAAGGCGGCGCAACATGTTGAGTGTGATACCCGAAACTGCGGCAAAGTCTACTAGAGGGATCGGAAGACCTCCTGCGGCAGCGGCTAGTGCTGCATGTCTCCGAATGATCCTCTCTCCCTCCTTGGTGCTGGGCAATTCACTTGCTGCTGTGGCGTTCGCTTTCTTCGATGAAATGGCGTTTTTCTGCATCATTGGCTGACTCTGTTTTTGATAGCAAATTTAGGAAGTGATAAGCTCCCAATACTCGCGGGCTGCCTCAGCGAGATTGAGCCAGCTCTAATGGTTTTCTAGGCTTGACACATACCGAATTGTATCAATATTTGTGTCCTAATGGGAGTGCGCGAGACTATCATGAGAAAATAGAAAATTCAACTACATAAGCATGTTCAACCATTCTCAGCTTAAAATTAGCATTTAATTGTAATTTCCATAAGCATTTGAGCTGTTCTTATGTCTATGTTGCTCATTCTCAACAACAGCCATGCTCTAAGCATAATGCCACTTTATTGATTAGAGAATAGTAATTGTTGATAAGTTGCCTTAACGTTTTCAAGTGCAGCTACAAGTTCTCCGCTTGTTTGGGTATCACCTGTATTGTTGATTTCTTGTGCGATGCTAATCAAACTTCCTGTATAAAAATCGATACTTTTTGATTCATTAATCGCTGATTTAAGCCCTGTTAGCGTTGTTTGTGCCATGTTCTTCACGTTTTCATCCAATTTCACGGCTTGGTCAATTAAAGTCTGAATCCGATTGACAATGTCCATTGGGGGTTCATTTGCAGCGTGATGATGTTCGTTGATGGTCATGTTTTGGGTTATGTTATCGGCATTATTCACGTTGACATTACTTGCTTTGCCATGAAAGTTAATACTACGGTTTTGTTTATCAAACATATTTTGTTGCCCTGTGTTGTGAACTTGAGCTTGGGAATGTATATAAATGTCTGGTTTTGCTATTGTGAACTTCTGCACTAACTCTTTTAATTGTTTAATTTCCCTATCTTTTTTAATAATTATTTCTCTGATTTTTTGATATTGTTGCTTAGATAAGTTAAGAATTTCAGTTTTTTCAGATGAAGTAAATTGAATAATAAGTGAGTTATCCTTGTTATGTTTTACTGACTCAATTATCACTTTTTGTCCATCACTAGATTGGAAATGTAATTCACCATATACATTCTCTAGAATTTTTATAAAAACTGTTAAATTAAATTCTCCGATAGAAAAGGTTTTAATATTAGGGGCACGTTTTCTTAGATTATTTTTAAAATATACGTAGTCTGCTTGAATATCTTTAAGGCTAGTGTCTGAATTAATAGTCCATTTTTCTAAGCATGTTCCTGTTAAATTAGCACCCTCAAAATTTACGCCTACTGCTTGGACTTGAGTAAGATTTGCTCCACGTAAATTTGCTCCTCTTAAGTCTGCATAGCTAAAATCAGAATCTGTAAAGTTAATACCTTGTAAATTTACATTGACTAAATAAGCTCCTCTTAAATCCATAGCAATAAATTCTTTTTGCTCTGTTTTGCCGTGTACAAGCAATTCTCTCACTGCTTCTTGTTCTAAAATTGTACTTTTAACATAGGCAAATTCTAAGTTTTGGGCTTGGTAAAAATTAGTGCGAATTAAGATGGAATTTGAAAAATTAGCATACTTCAAATCACTGTGACAAAAAATTGCTTCTGTTAAATTAGCTCTCTGAAAATAAGTACTAGCCCAAGCTATAAAATATAATTTTAAATTTTGTAAATAGATAAATTGACTGTTTTTTTGAGAAACTTGTTCCGAAATAAGAAGTGAAATTAATAAAAGATTAATAATAACTGGTGAGCCATATAAAGCTATAATAGAGTTTTCTAACTCTACTTTAGACATATTTGAAGCCATACCTCCAAATCCAGCAATACTACCAACTAAATACCCTATTTTTGAAACCTTTGTTTGTTCTAATATGGAAAAAGCTATTGTGCCAATTGTAATCATAGTCACTGCAACCCCTCCTAATATTACTCCTACCAATATCCCTCCAAAAATACGACCAATAGTTGCAGCCCAATTATCTATACTGTTAGTTAAAGAAATCATAGTTATAACAGAAGTAAGCAATACAAAAAATATTGTCAACTTAAAAAAAATTATGAATCGCTTATGTTTTATACTCAAAGTACAAAAATGGAAAAATACAATGTTTGCAGAGGCTATAATAAAAAAGATATAACTGCTGTTTTCTGTATCTATACGTTGTTCATTTAAATTCGTGCCAGATAATAAAACACTGCTTAAAAGCGTTAAAATATAGGCGATTATATATATCCCTAATCCAAGAAAAGCTCCTGATAAAATAGAAAATATAGATGATCCAATATAAAAAATAATATTTGTAAATAGATTTCTACCTGTCTCTATTCCCTCAAAATTAGCACCTTGCAAATCCTGCCCAATAAACGAACGCCCAAACAACTTTTGACCTGAAAAATCTTGCGGCATGACAAAGCCTCACAAACTGTAACGATTTAATGATTGTAGCGTATTTTAAAATGCCTAACTAAGTTTTCACTGAAACACCTAAACTCATAGCAACATTCGCAAATTTGACATCTAAAGTGTATAAAGTTGCTCTACGATTTAACACAATACCCAAGTGTAATGCGTCACCTGCTCTCAAGCCACTATGAAAATTTTGTAATAACTCCGTTGCCAACTCAAAATCTGCTGTACTTGGATCAATAAGCTGATAATGCCTTATTACAGATGAAAAACGTTGAAGTACACTTTTTGCGAACTCATCAGATATTTCTTTCATACGAACACGCCGCGCTAATGCGCTAGAAAACTCTACTTTTACCCATGAACTGATAGCTAATTCCTTATGTAAAACACTTTGCAATGAATTCGATACATGTTCAGAATTAGGCTCTTGGACAAATAGTGGCAAAATAAAACTCGTATCTAAATATCTCATCAGTAACGTGCTTCTTCTCGTATAGCAATGACATCATCTAAAGTTGTTCTATCACTCATCTTTTGCTGACTACGAAATTCCGCTAACGCTTGTAATGTTTGTTGCCATTCCTCATCAACGGTAGGACTGTCCATTTTCACATATCGCTGCTTTAAGTAACCTACAAAATCAAATACTTCTTGCTGTGCAAAAGGTGGTAACTCGGCGACATTTTCTAATAATAATTGCTGATTCATTTTTTATCCTTGATGCGATAATCTATTTAATGATTGTAGCGTATTTTGGAATTGAATTGTTTTTTGCCATCTAAAACCTGCTCGAATTTACTCAGGGCGTTTCAAAATGTAGAAGAAGCACAAAAAACGGTGCATATACTGAGAATGTGGACACACTATGACTGAATAGAGTCACATCAAATTTTACTTCGCCAAGCATTTTTACCTAACTGTCTTACATAGTTCTCTTGATTCTCATCCATACCTACCCTATAAACACAGCCAATGAATATAAATTACTTATAGAGAAATTGGCATGAACTACGAAAAACTTACCACAAAATTCCAACAAGCTTTAGCCGATGCGCAAAGTTTAGCAGTTGGCAGCGAACAACGTTTTATTGAACCTGCTCACGTCTTACAAGCAATGCTGAATCAAACTGATGGCAGTGTTGGACAATTATTGAATTTAGCAGGCGCAAACCTAAATCAATTACGCACCGAATTAACCAATACCATAAATAGTCTCCCCACGGCATCAGGCAATGAAGGTGAAGTGCATGTTTCCAATGATTTAAAACGGATATTCAATGTCACTGACAAATTAGCCCAACAACATAATGACCAATATATTCCCAGCGAATTATTTGTGCTTGCCTGTATTCAAGATAAAGGACAAATCAGCGGTATTCTGAAAAATTCAGGAGTCACCGTCCAAGCCCTGACCCAAGCAATTGAACAATTACGCGGTGGGCAAAATGTCAATGACCCCAATGCTGAAGATAATCGCCAAGCCTTAGATAAATATACGATTGATTTAACCGAACGCGCCAGCCGTGGCAAACTTGATCCCGTGATTGGGCGTGATGATGAAATCCGCCGCACCATACAAGTATTGCAACGTCGAACTAAAAATAACCCCGTATTAATCGGCGAAGCAGGTGTAGGTAAAACCGCAATTATTGAAGGACTTGCACAACGGATTGTTAACGGTGAAGTGCCTGAAAATCTCAAAAACAAGCGTGTCTTGTCTTTGGATATGGGTACATTGATTGCGGGGGCTAAATTTCGTGGTGAATTTGAAGAACGTTTAAAAGCTGTATTGCACGACTTATCCAAACAAGAAGGGCAAATCATTCTATTTATTGATGAAATTCATACCATGGTTGGCGCGGGCAAAGCAGAAGGCTCAATGGATGCGGGCAATATGTTAAAACCTGCCTTGGCGCGGGGTGAATTGCATTGCGTCGGCGCGACCACCTTGGATGAATACCGCAAATACATTGAAAAAGATGCGGCTTTAGAACGACGTTTCCAAAAAGTATTAGTCGATGAACCGAATACCGAAGATACGATTGCAATTTTGCGTGGTTTGAAAGAACGTTACGAAGTGCATCACGGTGTTGACATCACTGATCCTGCGATTGTAGCGGCGGCGACCTTATCCACCCGTTATATTACTGATCGCCAATTACCTGATAAAGCGATTGATTTAATTGATGAAGCTGCCAGTCGGATTCGGATGGAAATTGATTCTAAACCTGAGCGGATGGATAAATTAGACCGTCGTTTGATTCAGCTTAAAATCGAACGTGAGGCGATGAAAAAAGAAACCGATGCGGCTTCAAAATTACGTTTGGAAAAACTCAATACGGATATTGAACAATTAGGCAAAGAATACGCGGATTTAGATGAGATTTGGAAAGCCGAAAAAGCCAGCGTTCATGGTTCACAACAAGTCAAAGAAGAATTGGAAAAAGCCCGTATTGAGCTAGAAACAGCACAGCGAACCAATGATTTAGCCCGCATGGCAGAATTGCAATATGGCAAAATTCCCGAGTTAGAAAAACAATTAGTTGCAGCAGATTCCGCCGCCGAAAACACCCAAGAAATGCAGCTTTTACGCAATAAAGTCACTGAAGAAGAAGTCGCCGAAGTGGTATCTAAATGGACGGGGATTCCTGTCACCAAAATGTTAGAAGGCGAACGCGATAAATTATTGCGTATGGAAACCGATTTACAACAACGGGTGATTGGTCAAGAAGAAGCGGTTGAGACGGTAGCCAATGCAATTCGACGTTCACGCGCGGGCATTTCTGATCCTAATCGTCCCAATGGTTCATTCTTATTCTTAGGGCCAACGGGTGTGGGTAAAACTGAATTGTGCAAAGCGTTGGCGAATTTTCTATTTGATACCGATGACGCGATGGTGCGGATTGATATGTCAGAATTCATGGAAAAACATTCAGTTGCACGTTTAATTGGTGCGCCTCCCGGTTATGTCGGTTATGAGGAAGGCGGTTATTTGACTGAAGCGGTGCGTCGCAAACCTTATTCAGTGGTGTTATTGGATGAAGTGGAAAAAGCCCATCCTGATGTATTCAATGTGTTGTTGCAGGTTTTAGACGATGGTCGTTTGACTGATGGTCAGGGGCGCACGGTGGATTTTCGCAATACAGTAGTGGTGATGACTTCTAATTTAGGCTCGCATGTGATTCAAGAAATGGCGAGTGAAGACAATTATGAAGGCATGAAAAAGGCTGTTATGGAGATTGTGGGGCAGCATTTCCGACCTGAATTTATTAACCGTGTTGATGATTCTGTGGTGTTTCATCCATTGGGGCAAAAACAAATTCGTTCGATTGCCGATTTACAAATCAATCATTTACGTGGCCGTCTTGCTCAGCAAAATATTAAATTGAATGTGACGGATGTGGTGTTAGATAAAATTGGCGAAGCGGGTTATGACCCTGTTTATGGTGCAAGACCATTGAAACGTGCGGTACAACAATTGATTGAAAATCATCTGGCACAAGCTTTGTTACGCGGTCAATTCCATCAAGGCAGTGAGATTTTAGTCGGTTGGGAAAATGGGGAGATTGTGTTTAGATAATCTTGTCACAGGAGTGCAAAACAAGATGTTCTCGTTCTACGCAGTGCGTAGAATGAGCCACTGACGCACTGCGTCAAATATGGTGGACGCTGGTGCGTCCTGTGGCATGACAACAAGGTGCATCGTCATGAGGAAAATTTTTTCAATGCTTTGGACATATCCTGCACATCATTTTCAGGATTGTATAATGGCTTGACCTCATAATCTTGATTGCCAATAATCACCAACGCATGACGTGCAGCTTGAGTTGGGACAAAATGTCAGTAGTAAAATCAAATAACGTAATAACATCTTTTTGCTCCTTTTTAAACGCGGGTGTGCTTTTGGATCATTCTACGTGATGCGTAGAACGAGAACAAAAATAAGACAGCTCTACAAGATTAATTTAGGCTTATAGATTCAACGAACGCAAGCAGTCAAAGCATTTTTAGTCAGTGGATTAGATATTGAAGCAGATAAACTAGAAATCACAGGCTATAACGAAACCAAATCCATTAACTCAAATACAACAGAAATGGGGCGAACAAAAAATCGCTGAGTAAAATTTATGCGATTGAATTAGATAGACGGTAACAGCAATTGATTGAAAATCATCTGGCACAAGCCTTGTTACGGGGTCAATTCCATCAAGCCTGTGATATTTTAGTCGGCTGGGAAAGTAGAGAGATTGTGTTTTGGTATTGTAAATTATTACAGACATTAATTTTAAATGGCTACAGTTTTACAAAGAAAAATGCTTATGTAACACTTAAGAAGAAAATCACTATAATATTTATGTATTTAATCTTTTGAGCTGTTCTCTCACTTCCATCAATGCAAAACCGAGCAAATTTAAGCCTTGCCAATAATTAGGATTTTCAATATTGGGATCATCTATTGCAAGTCCAACTCCCCATATTTTATC
>JADGDW010000287.1 GCA_016744725.1 Candidatus Albibeggiatoa sp. nov. BB20
GTCCATAATATAATCCATATAATTATTATAAATAATTTTAATAACATTAGAAATCCATTGTTCAAAAAACGGTTGTTTAAATCGCCAATAGATTGTTTTAGAATGGAAAGCATTTTTCAGTATGATTTAGGAGTCCCTAGTGCGGATTGTGATTGATGCAATGTTAAATTGTTCAATGGGTATTCAAAAAAAATTCGAAGATAATGACATCATTGCATTATTTGCGATTGCAGGCTTGAGTAACCGTTTAACAGAATATCCGCCTGAGATGGCTAACAAATATATTCAGGCTATTTTAGAGGAAATGCCTTTAGAATTGGTCGAGATTGAAAAACACCAAATGGTGATGCTGGGGTTTGAATCACGTACTCGCCAACATTTTTTAGTTAGTAAAACCAATTTAGATTCAATTGCCATTCGTATCGGTGCTCCAACAGTTGGCGTTGCAGTACGGACATGTGAAAATATTTACTTACGTTTAAAACATCAGAATTTACTCATCAAACCCAAAGTCAAAGCCAATGAAGATAAAAAGATTTGTAAAGTTTGGTTAGACATTGATGAAGATATTAAGGCAATTGAACGCCAAGTGGGTCATGAACACCCTACTTTTCAAGGGCGCATTTTAGACAATCCATTTTTAGCGGCATTTATGGATAATCGTGGCGAGGCGTTTATTATTGCTTTTACCTGTATTATTTCTGTTGCTTTATTCTTATTTACTCCCACGATTACCCCCCATTTTCAGCATTTGCTTAACAATATTCTGAATTTAGGGTTTGATGAATCTTATGTGCGCGGTAGTTTAGAACGAGCGTCAACAGGTTTTTTTCTGACTTTTATTTTCTCAACGGTTAACTTCTTTATTCGTTTAATGCGGATTGCAAAGCATAAACCGATTGAATGGAATTTATATAAGCAAGCCTAGGTTTACATCATTTTTATCAACATTTACTTGACGCATCATTTTGTTAAGGTAAAGTTTCATCCTTTAGGATTGCCCACCTAAAAAAATACCAACAATAAAATAGGGCTCATCACTCTGAGCCAAACAACAAAATAGGGAAGTAGTATGTCTCAAACCAAGATTTTATTGGATGAATCTGAAATTCCAACTCATTGGTATAATGTCATTGCAGATATGCCCAATCCACCTGCGCCTTATCTTGCACCCAATGGACAGCCAATTAAACCTGAAATGATGGAGGCTATTTTTGCCCCTGATTTGGTCGAGCAAGAAGTCTCTACCGAACGTTGGATTAAAATTCCTGATGAAGTACGTGAAGCTTATCGTTTATGGCGACCTGCTCCTTTGTATCGTGCGCATCGTTTAGAACAACATTTAGGCACACCTGCAAAAATTTATTTCAAATATGAGGGTGTTAGCCCCGCAGGTTCACATAAGCCTAACTCCGCTGTTCCCCAAGTGTATTACAATAAAAAAGTCGGTATTAAACGCTTAACGACGGAAACGGGTGCGGGTCAATGGGGCTCATCTTTGGCCATGGCCAGTAGCTTTATAGGGGAAATGGAAATTCGAGTATACATGGTAAAAGTCAGTTATGAACAAAAGCCATTCCGCCGTTCAATGATGCAAACTTGGGGTGCTGAAGTATTACCCAGTCCAAGTAATTTAACCCAAGCAGGCCGTCACATTTTGTCGGAACACCCTGATTCTCCAGGTTCATTGAGTATTGCTATTTCTGAAGCAGTTGAGGAAGCAGCATCGCGTAAAGATACCAACTATACATTGGGTTCAGTATTGAATCATGTCTTGCTACATCAAACGGTTATTGGCTTAGAAACCAAGAAACAATTAGAAAAAGTCGGCGATTATCCTGATGTGATTTTTGCACCTTGTGGTGGCGGTTCAAACGTAGGTGGTATGATGTTCCCGTTTTTAGCAGATAAAGCGGCTGGCAAAGAGATTCGTTTAGTTGCAGTTGAACCTTCATCTTGTCCAACCTTAACCCGTGGTCATTACGCCTATGATTTTGGTGATTCTGAAGGGCTAACCCCTCTGATGAAAATGTATACATTAGGACATGATTTCATGCCGCCAAGCATTCATGCAGGCGGACTACGCTATCATGGTGATAATGCTTTGATTTCTCAGCTCTATAATGAAGGCATTATTGAAGCGATTAATGTACCTCAAGTCGCTACATTTGATGCAGGGGTTTTATTTGCCCGAACCATGGGAATTGTACCTGCACCAGAATCTAATCATGCTATTCGAGCAGCAATTGACGAAGCATTACGCTGCAAAGAAGCAGGTCTGTC
>JADGDW010000167.1 GCA_016744725.1 Candidatus Albibeggiatoa sp. nov. BB20
AAACTTGTATCTAGTAATGTCTTTGCGCATGCTAGATTACCTCTCTTTTTAAAATTAAAATGGTTCACTACATTAATTTTTTTCGTAATTCTGGTTTCTATAAAAACAAGGGTAAGCCCTTTTGTTTTTTGAGGAATTAATTATTTTTTAAGAATTCAATTTAACATTAAAAATTGTTTTTTTTACTTAAAAATCCATTTTTTAAATTTTAGACCTTGGACTTATTATAAGATAAAACTATCTCAAGTCAACACACATATTCAGTCCAATATAAATATTAAAAATAGATGATTTTAGTTTTAACTTGATTTATATCACTGGCAAGCATAGGCAATGTTTGCTACTCTTTCAACATACAATAAAATACTAAAATATGATTATAACCACCAAAGGAATAAAGCATGAAAATTAATATTGATATTGAAGCAACCCCGCAAGAAATCCGCAGTTTTTTTGGCTTACCAAATTTAGAGCCATTGCAAGATGAAATGATTGATATGATGCGTAAAAATATGACATCAGGGATGGATGGATTTGACCCTCTCACGATGATAAAGGCATTTACACCTGATTCTGCACCTGCTCTAGGTGCATTACAAAATACATTTTGGAAAGCTATGATGGGGCAGAAAACCACGAAACAACAAGCAAACACCGAATCCGAGAACGTTTAATTTAAATTATTTTTAGTTAGTTCGATTTACCCGAGGCAACCCACAACAATAAAAAACTAGCCATCTGATACTTTTTAAGGAGGAAGCATGGTAGAAGCAAACCCACTCAAGGACAGTTTTGGTCGTAAAATAGAATATCTACGCTTATCGGTGACAGACCGATGTGATTTGCGTTGTTTCTACTGTATTCCAAAAGGATTTAAAGATTTTTCCACCCCCGAACACTGGTTAACCTTTGATGAAATCGAGCGTATTATCGCGATCTTTGGCCAGCTAGGTGTAAGTAAATTACGCTTAACAGGCGGCGAGCCTTTAGTACGCAAAAATTTACCTGAGCTGGTACAAAGACTTGGACAGCTTGAAGGCATTGAAGATTTATCACTCAGTACCAATGCCACTCAATTAGTAAAATATGCAGACACATTAAAACAAAATGGTGTCTCTCGTATTAATGTGAGTCTGGACACCCTGAATCCACAACGTTTTCAAGATATTACAGGTGGTAATTTAGCCCAAGTTTTAGAGGGTCTACAAGCAGCGAAACAAGCTGGATTTCATCCGATTAAAATTAATATGGTAGTAATGAAGGGTATTAATGATGATGAAGTATCTTCAATGGTGGACTATTGTGCAACTAATGATTTTACTTTGCGTTTTATTGAAACCATGCCCATGGGTGAAACAGGCCAAGATGCGAGTCAAAACTATATCAGCCTACAAAAGATTAAGGCTCAACTGGCTGAAAAATATGATTTAATCCCAACCGTAATGGGGCGTGGTGCAGGCCCTGCTCGTTACTTTCAAATCCAAGGTAGCAATCTTAAAATTGGATTTATCACGCCATTATCACAACATTTCTGTGAAACCTGTAATCGAATACGTTTATCAGTTGAAGGAACACTATATCTGTGTTTAGGTCAAGATGATAAAATAGAGCTGCGTGACACCCTACGTCAAGGAATTAATGATACAGAATTGCGCCAGCTTATTTTACAAGCAATTGCTTTAAAACCAGAAAAACATGAGTTTGATCGCAAGCCAGAGCAAGTAATTCGTATTATGTCGATGTCTGGTGGTTAATTTAGCAAACATAATCAATGCCCCCATAATAACTTTAACATTTACCAAGCCCTTTTAGGGAGGGGATTATGAAAATCAATAACTTCGTTGAATGGACAGAAGAATTAAGTGTTGGTATTCAAGAAATTGATGAACAACATAAAATATTAGTAGAGTTACTCAATCGATTGTATGAGTCTATTATTTTGCGCACTGATGACGAAGAAGCCACCAGAATCTTAACCGAACTATCTCAATATACGATTGTACATTTTGCAGTCGAAGAAAGTCTGATGCGCATTTTAGGCTATGATGAATATGAAGACCATAAGAAACATCATGAGGAATTAACTCGTCAAGTTTTTGAATTAGCTAATAAAGTGAAAGCTGGAAAGCTATCGTCTAGTATGGAGTTACTCAACTTTTTGAAAAACTGGCTGACTAAACATATTTTAATTGAAGACAAGCGTTATACCGCACATTTCCTTGAGTGTGGTGTGAAAAAATCTTGGTCGGAACAAAGTTGGGTTGGACGAATTTGGGGTGCGGTGCATCACCCAACCCACTAAAACTAAGATTTAATTTATCATATCTCATAAATACAAAGCTCACAGGTGGCTGAAATGCGTCTTTCCATTAGAAGGGTAGCACCTATCGTTCTATTTCTACTTTATGCGGGTTATTACTATGTGACCCATTTGGAAAATGTGCCGATTACGGGACGACAACAATTGGTTGATTTGACCGCTGAAGAGGAAAAACAGTTAGGAATGCAATCCTATCGTGAAATTTTGCAAAACTCTCAAATCGTCAAAGAAGGTGATCTGGTGAGTCAAGTTCGCAAAATTGGGAAGCGCATTGCTGCGGTTGTTAACTTGCCTCATGCTGATTGGGAGTTTAATTTAATCAATGCCCAGCAGCTAAATGCTTTTGCATTACCCGGTGGGAAAGTCGCTGTTTATACAGGGATTGTACCTGTTGCGGAAAATGTGAATGGCATGGCTGTGATTATGGGGCATGAAATAGGACATGTCATTGCACGCCATGGTGCTGAACGTCTTGCGTATGAAAAATTGAAAAACCTAGGTATGTTGGCCATGACTGCTTCAGTGAGCGATATGGACATAAAAACCCAAGCAGTTGTTATGGGTGCACTGGGTTTAGGTTCTCATTATGGTATGACTTTACCGTTTTCACGTTCACATGAGTCAGAAGCAGATTACATTGGCTTATTGCTGATGGCTCGCGCCTGTTTTGATCCAAATGAAGCCTCTAAATTTTGGCAACGGATGGGGAAAGCGGCGGGTGATGCCAAACAGCCTGCGGAATTCATGTCTACTCATCCTTCCCATAGCACCCGCATCAGACAGCTTAAGCAATGGGTTCCTGAAGCATTACAAGAACAGGCTAAATTCTGTAAAAAACAAGCGTCTTAAATTTTCTCACTCCCAAGTACATATTTGAGTTTTGGGAGTGGATTTTATATCTAAAAATTTAACTGTAATATTTCTAATAATCTGCGTGCAGATTTCCCTGATTTCCCCGATACTTTAAATAAAATAATCCGTTGTTCAGGCAAACAACGCACAATACCTTGATAGCCAGTTTCGTTTAATCCAACTAAAGCCAGTTTCTCATAGTCAATCTCAAAATTACGCGCAAACCCTGAATTTCGTAAAGCTGTTTCCCCTCGTTCAAGACATTTACTCCGACCTAATAAACTATCTTGCCATGTTTTAGCACTATTTTTTGAGCCTGCATAGCTAGGTTTTACTGCCATTGGTTTAACTACTTTGATGTCACTGGATGCTGTCGTTGCTGTTTCAGATTTTAAGGCTGGAGAGAAATACTTTTGAATCGCAAGACGTAAATTTTGCGCCTTGGATTTAATGGTTTTTGTAGAATTTGCCACGATAGCGACAACAAAAACGCCTTGGGTATCAATACATCTTACCATTGCTTTGTACTTATAATCGTTGCTTCTATTAAACGCTGCAAATAAGTTGTCTCCCGCAGGCATGAATTTCTTGAAGCCATTGTTTTGTAACACTTTCCTGCTGGCAGTAAGGCAAGATTGATTTGTAAATGAAAAATTCTCCCCAACACTTACGGAAATATAAGGCGGTGCAGCATAGCTCGACAAAGAGCATAAGCACAGCGTGAATCCTAGTACATAGTAAAAATAATACTTCATTATGGTTTCCTCGCTGACATGTCTGACAGATATAGGTCTGTTTTGACTTGTTGATGACATGCTAAAGGGTTATTTTAATTTCAACGAGTATGTTGAATGGTTCAATATACGGCAAATTTGGCAAATAAACGTCATGTTCTTAGCATATAGCATAAGCCTAAGCTAAATTAATACCAATTGCCATATTTTAGACATATTTCAACCCTATTTTAGCCTAAAAATCAGAATTTGCTCCATACGTAAGACGATTTATTTTGTATCCAATCGCTTTATATTTTGCACTTAATCATGAAGTTATATGATTTAAATTCAATGTATTAGGTGTTTTTTATAATTTTGTATTTTTTCTGATTTCGACTACTTTGAGTCTAAAAATTTAGCCGCTTTATTTTCAATAAACTGATTACTTTAGATGATATAGTCGTTTTATTTTAAAGTGATACAGGACTGGCAGTCCTAGATTTTAAAAATGATTGATACTTAAAGTATATAAAGGACTGCCAGTCCTAAGCATACAAACCAAAATTGACTACAGTATTTAAAAAAAACCTTGAAAATAGCTTTAATATAGGCAAATAGATATATTTTGCTATGTTTGAAAACTGATTGTTGGATATGTGCAATCAGAAGAGATAAAATTAGTTCACAATTGATTCGATAGCAAATGCAAAGCCTAACATTTCCAGCAAATTGTTCTATAATGAACTCAATTTTTAAGCAATGCACAGAAGCCAATGAATAAAAAAACCGCATTATATGAAAAGCACCTTGCAAGTAACGCAAAAGTCATTGATTTTGGTGGATGGGATATGCCCTTACATTATGGGTCACAACTCAATGAACATCATATTGTGAGAAAAGACGCGGGTGTTTTTGATGTGTCACACATGACGATTGTGGATTTGAGCGGTGAGCGGGTAACTGAATTTTTGCAATATTTGCTGGCGAATAATGTGAGCAAAATTGTAGGCAAAACAGGCAAAGCCTTATATTCATGTATGTTAAATGAAAAAGGCGGTATCATTGACGACTTAATTGTATATTATCAAGCAGAACAACAATTTAGAATGGTAGTTAATGCAGGTACTCGCGATAAAGATTTAGCTTGGATTGAACAACATGCGAGTGGTTTTGCAGTATCCGTTATAGAACGTACTGATTTAGCGATGTTAGCCGTGCAAGGGCCGCAAGCGATTGAAAAAATAAAACCTTTATTACCTGATGCTTTACGCGATACAGCATTGGCTTTGAAACCTTTTACAGCGTGTTGGGATGATGCTACATTTATTGCTCGCACAGGTTATACGGGTGAAGATGGTTTTGAAATCGTTATTCCAAATGAACAAGCAGCTGATTTATGGGACGCGCTATTAAATGCCAATATTGCTCCAATCGGACTCGGTGCACGTGATACTCTGCGTTTGGAAGCAGGTATGAATTTATACGGTTCGGATATGGATGAAGATGATACACCGTTAGAATCTAATTTAGCTTGGACAATTGGTTGGAAGCCCGTTGAGCGCAATTTTATTGGCCGAGAGGTGCTTGAGGCACAAAAAGTCAATGCTGAGCACAACATATTAGTTGGTTTGGTACTCAAAGGTAAAGGTGTACTACGAGGCCATCAGACGGTATATATTGATGAGGCTGGTAATGAAGGTGAAATCACCAGTGGCACTTATTCTCCAACTTTAGGCGTTTCTATTGCTTTTGCACGCTTACCTGCGGGTGTGTATGAAGAAGTCAAGGTAGCGATTCGCAACAAACAAATTCCAGCCCAAGTCGTAAAACCACCTTTTGTACGACATGGCAAGGCTTGTATTGATATTTAACCATTAGCGAGGCTTTGTAATATGAGTGAAATTTTAGACGATTTAAAATATATTGATTCACATGAGTGGGTACGTGTTGAAGCTGATGGCACGGTTGTCATCGGTATTACTCACCATGCACAAGATTCGTTAGGTGATTTAGTTTTTGTAGAATTACCCGAAATGGATGCAGAGCTCAACATGGGTGATGAATGCGGTGTTGTTGAATCAGTGAAAGCTGCTTCTGATATTTACAGCCCATTGACAGGTAAAGTCATTGCTGTAAATGAAGAATTAAACGACACCCCAGAATTAGTGAATAGCAGTCCTTATCAAGATGGTTGGATTTTCAAATTAGAATTAACCAATGCAGATACAGAGCTGGCTAACTTGCTAGATGCTGCGGGTTATGCAAAATGTTTAGAAGATGAATAAACGCTTGTAATAACGCAATGCGTCTTGACTACATTTCCAGATAGTGCGAGGGGATGTAGTCATTTCACTTATTTAAACCCACATACATCGAACATAGACTGCTAACGGTTTTCATTACTGTTAATTGATGATTGTTCACTGTAAATTGGTACTGACTATGGCAAACAAACCCACGCTTTTATTTGTTGACGATGAAGAACGAATTTTAAAATCACTCAAAATAATGTTTAAGTCTCGTTATCGCATTTTGACCACAACAGATGGTAATGAAGCGATAGAAATGGCTAAAAACGAGCAAGTTAATGTAATTGTCAGCGACCAAAGAATGCCAATCATGACAGGCACAGAAGTATTGCGTGGAGTCAAAGAGGCTTCACCAAATACCATGCGTTTGCTATTAACGGGTTATTCTGATTTGGCGGCGATTGTTGGTTCTGTGAATGAAGGCGAAATTTTCCGTTATATCAATAAGCCATGGGATAATGATGAAATTAAATCCATTGTTGCTAGAGCGACAGATATTTCGCTAAAAGCAGAAGCTTTACCTGATAAAGCAGAACAAAAACAAGATGCTATCACTTCTGAATTAGAAATATTAGTCATTGATAAAGATGACCAAACATTAAAATTAACTGAAGATGCTTTAAAAGATACAAATCGCGTTCATTGGGGTCAAAATTTAGACGAAGCATTTAAAATCTTGAGTGAACATAATAATATAGCCGTTATCATTTCAGAAATTAAAGTTGGTAATGAGGATATTAGTAATCCACTTAAACTGCTTAAACAATATCACCCTAATACTTTAACTTTGGTTGTCACATCCTTTCAAGATACTAATGCGCTGATTAAATTGATTAATCAAGGACAAATTTTCCGATTTTTACCTAAACCACTTGCTAAAGGCATGTTAGAACGTGGAATTCGTGATGCGTTGTGGCGATATAATTTTTTACAGCAAGTACCTCAAGCCGTTGAACGTCATGAAGTTGAGCCAACTAAAGAAGAAGATACAAAAACTATTTCTAGTAAAATTTTTGGTTATTTGAAGAATTTAAAGCGTTAGTAGCGGCAAAGTAATTAGGTAATAGAAAGTAACATGCTTTCTCAAATTGAAGAGCTAGTTTTAGGTGGAAATGTAGCCCATGATCTTATTTATTTAGCGAAAGCAAATGGATACTGGATTATTACCGTTTCACCCATTTACGATTTACAATATCAAGAAAATTTTTGGCTTTTATAATATCAGAGAAAAGTACGAGCAGAACTTAACATGTGATGGTAAGAAGTTAATTTATCCATTACCAATAATTGGCTTTGATTGTAAACAGTTGCCAAATGGCTTATGGGATTTTTGTTTAAATATAGCAGATATTGAGTGGGGATTTATTTCAAAATGGCCAAAAAATTCATAACAAATTATTTTAGTTAATGTCTAGGCTTGCGCGTATTATTTTGTCCTACACAAAATTGTAGAAGCGCAATTAAGGCTTGTTGCATCGTTTAGATATTTTCTGGTTTTAAAAATCTAAAAATTATGTCGAACTCAGATACAAGCAAGGATTTAATTATTAGATGACCGAAAATTTTAGCCAACGTATTTTAAACTGGTTTGCTCAACACGGACGTAAAGATTTACCTTGGCAGTACAATAAAACTGCATATAAAGTTTGGGTGTCTGAAATCATGTTGCAACAAACTCAAGTGAGCACAGTGATTCCCTATTATGAAAAATTCATACAACGCTTTCCTACCGTGCAAGATTTAGCTGCATCTGGATTAGATGAAATATTGCATTATTGGACAGGTTTAGGCTATTACGCCCGAGCAAGAAATTTACATCATGCAGCACAGCAAGTTTGCCAAGATTTCAAAAATGAATTACCACAAGAAATTGAACAATTACAAAGTTTAAAAGGTATTGGTCGTTCAACCGCTGCAGCTATTCTGGCTTTAACTTATGGGCAGCGTCAGGCTATTTTAGATGGTAATGTCAAACGGGTTTTAGCTCGTCATCATGCAGTGGCTGGTTGGTCTGGTAACAAAAAAATAAGCGATCAATTATGGAAGTTCGCTGAACAACATACACCAGATCAGCAGGTCAGTGACTATACACAAGCCATGATGGATTTAGGTGCAACCATTTGTACCAGAACCAAACCACGCTGTGTTATTTGCCCTGTTAAAGCGACCTGTGTTGCTTATCAAACTCAATCACAAACCCAATATCCAACACCCAAACCGCGTAAAATTTTACCCGTAAAAACCACCTGTTTTTTATTAATCCGTACTGATGATAATCAAATTTTATTACAGCAACGCCCTGCTAAAGGCTTGTGGGGTGGGTTGTGGGTATTTCCTGAATGTGATCCTGATACAGATATCAAGGCATATTGTCAGAGCCAATGGAATTTAAATATATCCGATTATGAAACATGGCCAAGCTTTCGGCATAGTTTTACCCATTTTCATTTAGAGATTACGCCCATATATATAGGATTGAATCAAAAGATACTGGTTGATAATGGCGATTGGTATCAACTTTCGCAACCACAAAATTGGGGCTTAGCTGCTCCAGTGGTACGTTTATTACAGCAATTTACTCCGACAACAGAGGATTTATTTAAATGAGCCGCATGGTGCAATGTGTTAAATTAGGTCAAGAATTAGAAGGGTTACCACGAATTACTTATCCTGGTGATTTAGGTAAACGTGTGTTTGAAAATGTATCACAAGAAGCGTGGAATCAGTGGTTACGTCAGCAAACCATTTTGATTAATGAATATCGCTTATCTCCTATGGATCCTCAAGCGCGTAAAATGATAGAGGAAGAAATGGAAAAATTCTTTTTCAGCGAAGGTGATGATTCAGATATGCCACAAGAGTTTGTACCACCTCAAGCTTAATATGTTCTCTTGATGCAGGGTAGTATTTTTGCTCTGCATTTCCTCTGATGTTTTTTAAAATTCTCATTCCCTGTATCATTCCTAACCCCAGTAAATATAAATTCCAAAAAAATAATTATAAAAGCATTTGAGATTACACAGCAAATCATAGTATTATTTTAAATAAGTTCAGTTTAATTCTCTTCATGAGGCTATGTCATGCGAGTATTCATCTTTTTATTACTATTTTCACCTCTCTTATCATGGGCAAGTGATGTTCAAGACGCATTTGATAGTGGTCTTTTCGGCAATGTTATCGAAGACCTAAGAAAATCATATAAAGCAGAAAAACTAAGCATTGATGAAGTATTTCTGCTAGCTAAGGCTTATCAAGAGTTGGGGCAGTTGCGCTATGCTCGTGATGTTTTAACAAGTAGTATTTTATCTAAAGATGATGTATTTAGCTGTAAGGATT
>JADGDW010000168.1 GCA_016744725.1 Candidatus Albibeggiatoa sp. nov. BB20
AATTAGTGCAGCGGCACAAGTCATGCGCAATTTAGCCACACCCGTTACCTTAGCAAACCAAAAATACTTAGTTGATATTGTTGGTACAGGTGGTGACGGGACACATACGTTTAATATTTCAACCACCAGTGCATTTGTAGTTGCTGCTGCAGGTGGTAAAGTGGCAAAACATGGTAATCGTTCCGTATCCAGTAGTAGTGGCAGTGCTGATGTTTTAGAGGCTTTGGGGGTTACATTAAAGGTTACACCAGAACAAGTGGCTGATTGTGTTAATCAAATTGGTATTGGCTTTATGTTTGCACCGCAACATCACAGCGCGATGAAACATGCAATGACCCCAAGAAAAGAAATGGGCGTACGCACCTTATTCAATTTATTAGGCCCTTTAACCAACCCTGCAGGCGCACCTAACCAATTACTCGGCGTGTATGATAAAAATTGGTTAGAGCCATTAGCCCTTGTATTACAACGTTTAGGTAGTGAGCATGTGTTATTAATTCATGCTGAAGATGGCTTAGACGAAATTAGTATTGCAAGTCAGACTTATGTAACCGAATTACATCATGATAAAATAACCTCTTATACCATCTCGCCTGAACAACTGGGCTTAAGTCGAGCCAGTTTAGACCAAATTCAAGTTGAGAGTGTAGAACAAAGTGTAGACATGGTACGCACAGTATTGAGCAATCAAACTTCTGCCGCACGCGACATTGTATTACTTAATGCAGGGGCTGCGATTTATGCCGCTAATTTAGTGGGTAGTTTAGAACAAGGTGTTCGTCAAGCCCACAATGTGATACGCAGTGGAGAAGCACAGCAAAAACTTGATGCACTTGTCCAGTTAACTCAAAGTTTTCACTAAACAAGACCATTAAGATGAGCCAAGTCCCCGATATTTTAAAGAAAATCTTAGACTATAAAGTTGAGGAAGTTGCCGCAAAAAGTGCCAAAATCTCTTTGCGTGAACTGAGTCGCCGTGCTGCAGACAGTCCGCCACCGCGTGGATTTATTGAAGCCATTGATACTCGCTTACAGTTACAACAACCTGCGGTGATTGCAGAAATTAAAAAAGCCTCTCCAAGCAAAGGTGTGTTGCGTGAACATTTTTCTCCTGCTGAAATTGCCGAAAGTTATGAACATGCAGGTGCCGCCTGTCTATCCGTTTTAACAGACCGACCTTTTTTCCAAGGCGCATTAAAAGATTTACAACGTGCCCGCAAAGCCTCGACACTACCGATTATACGTAAAGATTTTATGATTGATCCGTATCAAGTCTATGAATCACGCGTGGTAGGTGCAGATTGTATTTTGTTGATTGTTGCTGCTTTAGGTGATGCGCAATTGCATGATTTAGCAGGTTTAGCCAAACATTTAAAAATGGATGTGTTGGTTGAAGTACATGATCGCGAAGAGTTAGAACGGGCTTTGTTATTAAATACCCGCATGATTGGAATTAATAACCGTAGTTTACGTACCTTTAAAACGGATTTACAAACTTCAATTGATTTGGGTAAGGATATTCCACGTCGTCATATTATCGTAAGTGAAAGCGGTATTAGTGACCCCAGACATATTTCCCTTTTGCGTGAACAAGCAGACATTCATACTTTCCTGATCGGCGAATCTCTTATGACTTCACCCGAACCGGGAGAGGCTTTGATTAATCTATTGAGCGAATAGAAAGCATATTGGCTTTTGGTCTATTTTGATTTATGGCAGAAACAGTTTACATTGGCTTAGGGAGCAATTTACAAAATCCCATTCAGCAAGTGCAATTGGCATTACAACGTTTACACGCGTTACCACAAACTCAAGTTATAAAATGCTCCTCTTTGTATCGTACTGCACCCTTAGGCGGTCTTGACCAACCCGGCTATATTAATGCAGTCGCCCAACTGATGACCCACCTATCGCCATTAGAATTATTATCTAATTTACAGCTATTGGAAAATTTGCAAGGTCGTATTCGTCAGCAACATTGGGGCGCACGTACATTGGATTTAGATATTGTGCTGTATGGTCAACATCATATTTGTCACCCGCGTTTAACTGTGCCACATGTGGGTTTATACGAAAGAAGCTTTGTTTTATATCCATTATATGAATGCAACCCTGAATTGGTTTTGCCTAATGGTCAATTGCTGAGTGAAATATTGTCTTCATTGGTACAAGATGAAATTCAAAAAATTGCGGCGTAGTTTTTTATCTAAGGTTTCTCTTTCGTTTAATTTCCATTTCTCCATTATAAAATCAAGCTTACAAGTGTGCTAATTATAATTCACACCCGCTAGGTAAGCGTTGCTTGCCTCAAATTCATCTCGCTATTGAAATCGGCGACACCTGTTTGGCTGATTTTAATTCCATGATTCACTTCTTGTCATAAGTCTGATATTCAAGTATTTTAGCGTTTTATAAGGAACAGCTTTCTGGTCTGTATTCCAACTTAATATGTTGGGTATAAGGCTTTTAAATCGACATTATATTAAGGAGATAACAATGCAAAGGTCTATCTGGTTTTTAATACTTATTTTATGCGCACCTTTAGCAATGGCCGCACAGGATTTACACGGCACATGGAAAGCAACCAGCTATCAAATTATTGGTTATACCTCTTTGTCTGATGCAGATGCAAAAGCATGGGTGGGAAATACGATACGTTTTGCTAACCAAGTCTCAACATTACGCACGGCGCGCGGTGCACAATCTTGCCAATCCGCGAGCTATCAAACTCGAGTTGAAGATGCTGAAGGTTATTTTCTCATTGGTTATGGAGTTAAGCCGCAACAATTAGGCATTACTCAGTCAAAAATTACTGTGGTGAGCGTTGCTTGCCGTCAAGCCAGTTGGATGGGTGCTTATCGTGAGTTTGTACAAATTTCCGATCAACAAATGCTGACTGATTGGGAAGGGGTTTTATTATTTTTTAATAGACAAGCAGAAGGCATCGGTGCATTGTCCAATGGCAGCCAGCCTTTAATTCTGTCTCCACAAAGTTTGGGAGCAGTGACTCCAGAAACACTTTATCAATATCAAGCCTTAGCTCAAGCCTTTTCAGGTTATGATTTAACCGCTAACCGTGGTTATATGCACGTCACTCGCAAAGGGCAGACTAAATTTAAAGTTTATCCTAATTTACATACAGGCAAAGTTGCAAAAATCTTGATTTATGATGAAACTGTCACTGCACCGGGTGGTGTGAAAATTGGTATGACTTATCCACAAATCTTTAATCAAGAAGGCCAAATTGTGGATTGTGAGAAAAGTTTCTGGCGCGGTAAATCGACTTGTTATTATCCCAGTATGCGCACCGTCGAATATATTTTTAACACGGGTCGTCCAAAATCAGGCGGCAAACTGGTGGAAATTCACTGGACTGCTGACGTGACTTTAGTTAGTCAATAATCATGGAGTTTAGTTCTGAAATATTGCCCAATAGCTGGTTATGGATTGGGCATTTTATTTATGCACTGTTATTGGGTGCTGCATTATGGCGGCTGTCTTGGCATCATTTATTTGATTCATATGACAGTCATATTTTTTTCGCCAGTTGGATTTTACTGTGGTTAGTTTGGCGACAAGGCGGCGGTATCACTGAGGGAATGGAATTCCACTTACTAATGGTGACTAGCGTAACCCTGATGTTTGGCTGGCAATACGCGCTAATCACCGTCAGCATGGCGCAATTGGGTTTATCGATTGAAGGAAAAACGGAGTGGTTTGCCTATTCCATTAATGTATTGTGCAATGGCGCGATTCCCATTTTTATCACTTATGGCTTATATCGGCTTAAATATATTTTGATGCCGCGCCACTTCATTATTTATATTTATATTGCGGCCTTTTTTGGCGGTGCGTTATCAATGCTGGCCAGCCGTTTAACAGGAATGGGATTATTGCTATTGAGTGGTACTTATACGTGGCTTAGTTTGGGCAATGAACCTTTATTTATTATGGCTATGTTATTTCCTGAAGCCTTTCTCAACGGTTTAGTCATGACCGTATTAGTCGCTTATCGCCCTGAATGGGTCAGTAGTTTTAGTGATAATAAGTATTTAAATAATAAGTAAATCAGCTAGGGGCGTTCTCATTTAGATCCAAAAGTCCTGAAAATATTCTATATGAGCAATTACTTATAAAAATTTTTCGCTTTAAATTGTTGTCTATAGAATCCATTTAAGACGCAGAGCGTCTGTGCTGCATTCCAACGGAGACCGTTGGAACGAGAAAAAATCCGTTATTAGTTGAATAAGAACGCGCCTAGGTCATTATCTCCTAACTCCAAGCAGGTCGGCGTTGCATAATCAACCATAAAAAGAATGGTGCGCCCAACAATGCAGTGACTACACCTAGCTTCAATTCACCGCTATCTAATAAAATTAAACGTACTAAAAAATCAGCCGTCAACAATAACAATGCACCTGCCAATGCACTGACAATAAGCAAGCGGCTAGGTTGGTGCGCGACTAATGGCCGACACAAGTGAGGTATGATAAGTCCAACAAAACCAATATTGCCACTCAGAGCAACGGCCGCTCCGACACATAATGCAGTGCCTAACATTGCCTGTATTTTGATCCAGCCCATATTAAACCCTAAACTGGTTGCGACTTCTTCACCTAAACTTAAACTATCCAAGGCTCTTGCGGTATTGAGTAGCAGTAACCAACCCGTCAGAATCAATGGCGTAATCCAATATAAATCACTCAAACTACGGTCAGCCAAACTGCCCATAAGCCAAAATAAAATTTCCATTGCTGCATAAGGATTAGGGGCGAGGTTTAGAGCCAATGCAGTCATGGCAGCGGTAAAACTATTAATCGCAACTCCTGCTAAAATCAACGTTGTCACATCTGGATTGCGCCCAGCTAAAAAGTATAAAACGATTAAACTCAGCATTGCCCCCAACATGCCACCCAATGGCAACATGAATGAGCCATAGTGCATAAATCCAAAATAAAACACGCAGACCGCGCCAAATGCAGCACCACTGGATACGCCAATCACACTGGGATCAGCAAGAGGATTGCGTAATAATCCCTGTAACACTGCACCCGATAAACCCAGTGTCGCACCGACTAATAAGCCTAATAATAAGCGCGGCAACCTAATCTGATGCACAATCAGCCAAGCGGTTTCAGATTGCTGCGGCAATAATTCCAGTAATGAAACTTGTCCAAACCAAAGCCCAAGCCCAAAAACACAGAAAATAGCAGCAATGAGTATGAGCCAAAGTTTTAAATCTTTAAACATGAACAACACTCTTGTTATACTGTAGATTCACAGTATGTTTTTTGTACAAAGTGACTAACCTTAATAACTCATGTTACGCAAAATGTAAAAAAATTTGAAAGAGTAGGGTGGAATAGATGAGCCTTTTTTGATGTTAGTTATTATTAATAAACTACCTCTCACCGTATTCCACCATTCCATGCGTATCATATATTTTGGTGGAAAACGCTGCGCTATTCCACCCTACATAAAATGAAAAGTTCTAACGTGAGTTAATAAACTACAAGCCAATCATTAAACCAATGCAGGATACCACTTGCGTCAATTAACATTTTTTGTCAGAATCGTTTCCCAAATACCTAAGCGTTCAAAATGATATGATTTTACGTGCCATCATCCCAGCCATTGTGGCAATCAGTTGGTTAATATTACTCAAGCCACTGATGATTATTGATGTATGGGATGAAAGCAATTTTCTAGTTTATTTCTATAGCCAATCAAATAGCTTATGGGATAAATTAGTTGTCATTTGGACACAACCGCTAGGCAATTTATATCGTCCGATTCCTGTTTCTATCGCTTCCATCATTTTAGATCAAACCACATTTTCACCTTTTGCTTGGCAAATATTACGCGCAGTCAATGTTGTTCTGCTTTTAAGTTGCTTAACATTTATTTTACATGTTTTTCAGCGTTGGAAAGTAAAAGCCTATTTATTCCCCGTTTTTACATTATTATTTCTATTTTCCAGCAGTGGATTGATTACTGCGACATGGTATGCCAATATTTTTGATGTAAGTAGTTTGTTTCTGTTAAGCCTTGCACTATTACTGATAAGCTATCAGGCCTTTTTCTGGGTGGGTATTGCGGTTGGGCTAAGTTTTTTTTGCAAAGAAATCAATCTCATCTTTTTGCCCTTTTTAGTTATTTTATATTTAAATCACAAGATTGACTTGAAATCATTGCTTAAACTCTTTTCAATGATAATCATTGTTGGTGGAAGCTATTGGATACTACGCTTTAATATGATTGATTTGGGTTCTGATGGTGATATTCATGATTTTGCGGTGAGTAAATTCTGGCCAAGTTTGGTTGGATTTGTGGACAGTTTTTGGTGGCAAAATATGCACCGAACACAAGCGGGTTGGCTGGGTATCACTTGCTTTGGCTTATCTATTATCGCATTTAGAACCTATTTAAATCGTTTGCTATTTACGGGTTTACTATTTTTGACTCTGTTTATTTATTGGGGTATGTTTGCATACTATCAGCACGATGTTATCAATCACCTCAATTTTATCGGGCGTTTGTATTTAATTCCTGCCACGTTGTTATTAATTTCCCTCGCATTGTGGGCGCGACCGATTGTTTTTGGATTAATTGCGATTCCTCTTTTATTCGGTGGTTGGCAAACTTATCAGGCACACCAACAATTTCAAGAGACATTTTTAGAAATCGTACAATTAGCAGAGAAACAAGAGCAAGTGTTAGTGATTGATTTTAAGGATAATCCACTGCAAAATGATATATTTCGACAGATTCAATTTGGTGCACATCCGCAGGCAAAATATAAGATTGATTTGAAAACAGGAACATTAATAGAGAACAAACAATAAGGCCAATTTATTAGGACTAGCAGCCTTTAAAAGACTGCCAATCCTGATGACACTAAAATGAATTACCCAAAAATTTCTTGTCTCATAATCGTTTGATTACGCTCTGGACCAGTTGAAATCATCGCAACAGGCGTTTCAATCAACTCTTCCAATTTAGCTAAATAGTTTTGCGCATTTTTTGGCAACAGATCATAATCCGTTACACCATAAGTGGATTCTGACCAACCGGGCATTTCAATATAAATCGGCTCACAACCTTCCAACGCATCTGCGCCTGATGGTGGTGATTTTAATTCTTGACCATCATAACTGTAGCCAACACAAATTTTAAGCGTATCTAAACCATCTAACACATCTAATTTAGTGATACATACACCTGATAAGCTGTTAATCATTTTCGCACGACGCAAGCCAATGGCATCAAACCAACCACAACGACGTGGACGACCTGTTGTTGCACCAAATTCATTGCCTTTTTTGGCTAAATGATCGCCAGCCTCATCAAATAATTCCGTTGGGAATGGGCCAGAACCGACACGAGTTGTATAAGCTTTGGTGATGCCTAACACATAATCCACGTCACAAGGGCCAATGCCACTGCCTGTTGCACAACCACCTGATACGGTATTAGACGAGGTGACAAACGGATAAGTACCTTGGTCAATATCCAACATTGTGCCTTGTGCTCCTTCAAATAAAACACTTTGGCCTTGTTGGCTTAATTGATATAAATGCTCAGGTACATCAATGATTAATGGCTTGATTTCTTCGCCCAAACGCAATGTTTCATCTAGAGTTTGTTGTACATCAACCGCATCGGTTTTGAAATAATTTTGCAGTATAAAGTTGTGATAATCCAAAACTTCCGTTAATTTTTGTTCTAAACCAGCTGGATTAAATAAATCGATGGTACGTAGTGCACGGCGAGCCACTTTGTCTTCATACGCAGGACCAATACCACGACCAGTTGTACCAATTTTGCCTTTACCTTTTGCCAATTCGCGAGCTTTGTCTAAAGCGATATGATAAGGCATCAACAATGGACATGAGTCACTGATTTTTAAGCGTTCTTTAACAGGAATGCCTTTGTCTTGCAACATCTGCATTTCTTCTTGCAATGCTTGTAATGACAACACCACACCATTACCAATGAAGCATTGAACATTGTCACGCAAGATACCTGATGGGATTAAATGTAAAACGGTTTTTTCATCACCAATAACCAATGTGTGTCCTGCATTATGCCCACCTTGAAAACGAGTCACAGCAGCAACGCGGTCAGTGAGTAAATCTACCAACTTGCCTTTACCTTCATCACCCCATTGTGTACCAATGACTACAACATTTTTTCCCATAATCAAATCTCTTTTCAATTAACAATGTTCAATTAATAATTATCAGGGAGAAGATAATTATTGAGAGTGGTATAACAAAGTGTCTCATTGTAACGGAATGATACTCTATTGCCCATTGATAAGTTGGAATTTATCGATTTTAAAATAGTTAATTCACTATTATTTAAATGGTTTTATAAAAATAGCAGAATAATTACTAACAGAGTTTTAATTTCCTCTAAGTTTTAAAGTCAGTATGTATCGACATCAGGGTGATTTTATTGATGATTGGGTATAACGCGGCGATATTATTGCCAACAGCTGTTATTAGAAAGGGGTAAAAAGTCTAAGTGCAGGCATTAACATCGGTCTAAGGCCAATGATGACACTTGCACTTTAAGTATTTAGAATAATTACTGTTTTACAACGGTACTATAGCCCATTGCCCATCAATAAGTTGGAATTCATGGGTACAACCTAAGGCTTTTGCATCACCTTGCTGGTCTGGCAATTCTGTGACAACGGTTTGTCCTGCTGTGCGCAATAATTTAACTTCTTTTTTAAGAGCAAGGTCTTGGCTAGCTGGCGCAAAATATTTATTAACAAAAGGCTGCTCGAATTCAGCAAGACTGGCTAAAGTGGCCAAGTTAGTGCTAAAACCTGTTGCAGGCCGATCTTTGCCAAAGGCTTTACCTAAATTATCATAACGCCCACCTTTAGCAATCGCATCCCCATGTTTTGCCACATAAGCTGCGAATACAATACCTGTATGATAGCTATAACCACGGGCTTCTGCTAAATCAAAATGCAAGGTTTCATCAGGCAACTGTTCACATAAGCGGTTTAAATCATCCAATGCCGTATGTACGGTTTTAGGTGCGTGAGCTAATATTTTTTTAGCCTCATCTAAAACCTGTTGATTACCATTTAATTCAACCAATTCGACCAGCATGGTTTGCAAACCAGTATCAACTTTCCAATCTGTTAATAATTGTTCGATTTCAGCTCGCGCCTTACGCTTGACCGCTTTGGTTAGTTGAGTTTGTTGCTCAGTATTTAAATTCGCTGCTTCACGTAATGCTTGATAAATTTGTACATGGCCAACATCAACATGAAAATCATGGATTTCTACAAAGCGTAATGTCTCCAACATCAATGATAAGATTTCAGCATCACTGGCAACATCTTTGTAACCATATAATTCTGCCCCAACTTGAATCGGGGCGCGAGACCCTGCAAAGCTATTTGGGCGTGTATGCAAGACTGCACCGAGATAACATAAGCGGGTTGGCGTTTCTCGTTTTAAATGATGGGCATCAATCCGAGCCACTTGTGGGGTCATATCTGCTC
>JADGDW010000169.1 GCA_016744725.1 Candidatus Albibeggiatoa sp. nov. BB20
CAATAATACTATTATCACCTTGCTGAGTAACATCACCGCCATCACTCAGCAAAAATGCACCTGCAACAACCCCAATCACCGCCGCAATAATGCCATACACAGTATTGTAATAATGATGCGAAATATGCTGCTGATTACCCGAACCACCCGCAATAATATTCGACTTATCGGCATCACCTTCAACGTTTACAACCTGTCCATTTCCCATCACACAACCTCATTGCATCGCTCATAACAATCATGACATACCAAAACATTTAATCTTGCAAGTGATTTTTCAGGACAAATAGATTGACTTGCATATCCATAGAATCTCTTAGTTCAAACTTTGTTAAAATAAACTCAAATCCTCTCCTCAAAAAAATAGCCTCATGGACAAAATTTCCCTACGTGGAGTCAAAACCCACAACCTGAAAAATATTGATTTAGAATTACCGCGCGACAAACTCATTGTGATTACAGGGCTGTCGGGTTCGGGTAAATCCTCACTGGCATTTGATACCATTTATGCGGAAGGACAACGCCGCTATGTCGAATCGCTTTCAGCTTATGCACGCCAATTTTTATCCATGATGGAAAAACCAGACGTGGAGCATATTGAAGGTTTATCGCCTGCGATTTCAATCGAACAAAAATCCACCTCACACAATCCACGTTCCACCGTTGGCACAGTCACCGAAATTCATGATTATCTGCGTTTACTTTACGCCCGCGTCGGCACGCCAAAATGTCCACAACACGACTTGACTTTAGAAGCCCAAACCATCAGCCAAATGGTCGATCAAGTGTTAATCCTGCCTGAAGAAACCCGCTTGATGCTGCTCGCACCCGTGGTCAAAAACCGCAAAGGCGAACACGTCCAACTTTTAGAATCCTTACAAGCACAAGGCTTTATCCGCGCCATGATTGACGGCGAAGTGATGGAATTAGACGATGCACCCAAACTCGATTTACGCAAAAAACACACAATTGAAGTCATTGTTGACCGCTTCAAAGTCCGTGAAGATATAAAATTACGCCTCGCCGAATCATTTGAAACCGCACTAAATTTAGGCGATGGCATCGTAAAAGTCGCATTTATGCAGGATTTGGAAAAACCACCACTATTATTTTCTGCAAAATTTGCCTGCCCGATTTGTAACTATAGCCTGACCGAATTAGAACCGCGTATTTTCTCATTCAACAGCCCGATGGGTGCGTGCCCTGAATGTGATGGCTTGGGGATTAATCAATTTTTCGACCCAGATAAAGTCATTACTGATAGCAAACTAAGTTTAGAAAAAGGCGCGATTCGAGGCTGGGATAACAAAACCGCGTATTATTTTCAAATGTTGCAAGCACTCAGTTCGCACTATCAATTTGATTTAAAACAATCTTATGCTGATTTAACCGATGATATTCAACACATTATTTTATATGGCAGCGGTTCAGAAGAAATTAAATTTGTGTATCAAAATGACAAAGGAATGCACTACGTTAAATTGAAACCGTTTGAAGGCGTGATTCCCAACATGCAACGCCGTTATCGGGAGACAGATTCGCAGTCAGTACGTGAAGATTTGCTTAAATATATGAGCCATAAAACCTGTGATAGCTGCGGTGGCACTCGTCTCAATGAATCGGCGCGACATGTGTTTGTCACGGGCAAAAGTCTGCCAGATATTAACCGTCTTTCGATTAAGCATTGTTTTGAATTCTTTGAAAATTTGCAATTAGAAGGTAAAAAGGCTGAAATTGGCAAAAAAATCATTTTAGAGATTCAACAGCGGCTGGGTTTCCTCGTCAATGTCGGTTTGGATTATCTGAGTTTAGACCGCAGCGCGGATACGTTGTCAGGCGGTGAAGCACAACGAATTCGGCTAGCAAGCCAAATTGGCGCGGGCTTGGTCGGTGTGATGTACGTGTTGGATGAGCCGTCAATTGGTTTGCATCAACGTGATAACGAACGTTTGTTAAAAACTTTGTTTCATTTGCGTGATTTAGGCAATACTGTGATTGTGGTTGAGCATGATGAAGATGCGATTCGTAGCGCGGATCATGTGGTGGATATCGGCGTGGGCGCGGGTGTACATGGTGGGCGCGTGGTGGCGCAAGGCTCAGTCAAACAGATTATTAAAACCAAAGAATCACTGACAGGACAATATTTATCAGGAAAACAGAAAATTGCAATACCAAAACAACGCCAGCCGTATGATGCTAAAAAACTGATTAAATTGACGGGTGCAACGGGAAATAACTTAAAATCGGTTAATTTAGAGATTCCAGTCGGCTTATTCACTTGTGTCACGGGGGTTTCAGGTTCTGGAAAATCCACTTTAATCAATGACACTTTATATCCATTGGTCGCCAATGCTTTAAACCGCGCCAGCTTAGATATTGCACCACATAAAAGTATCGAAAATTTAGATTTACTGGATAAAGTGGTCGATGTGGATCAAAGCCCTATCGGTCGCACCCCGCGTTCTAATCCAGCAACGTATACAGGGATTTTAACCCCAATTCGGGAATTATTTGCAGGCACACAAGAGGCGCGTTCGCGTGGTTATAAACAAGGGCGATTTTCGTTCAATGTCAAAGGTGGACGTTGCGAAGCGTGCCAAGGTGACGGGGTAATTAAGGTCGAAATGCACTTTTTACCCGACGTGTATGTGACTTGTGATGTGTGCAAAGGACAACGTTATAACCGCGAAACCTTGGAAATTGAATATAAAGGCAAAAATATCTATGAAGTGCTAAATATGACGGTAGAAGATGCAGTGGTATTTTTTGATAAAATTCCTGTACTTAAACGTAAATTACAAACTTTGATGGATGTGGGATTATCGTATATTCGTTTGGGTCAAAATTCGGTGACTTTATCAGGTGGTGAAGCGCAACGGGTTAAATTAGCGAAAGAATTATCTAAACGCGATACAGGTAAGACTTTGTATATTTTGGATGAACCAACCACAGGTCTGCATTTTCATGATATTGCCCAATTATTAAAAGTTTTGCATCATTTACGCGAACATGGCAATACGATTGTGGTGATTGAGCATAATTTGGATGTGATTAAAACAGCGGATTGGATTGTGGATTTAGGTCACGAAGGCGGTCAAGGCGGCGGTGAAATCATCGCAACGGGTACACCTGAGCAAGTCGCAGAAATGGAAGTATCGCATACAGGGCAGTTTTTGAAGAAGCTGTTAAATTATTGAGAATCGCTGACTTTCCACTTTTCATGCTGCATAATTTGCTGATTAAGCACAGAAACTTCAATATCGATAAATTGAAGGCATTGTTTAATTTTATCAGATAGCAGTCCTAATGCTCTTTTTGTATCACGGTTATTTTCAATTATTTCATCTTGAACTAAAAACAAAATAATACGTAAAGGTTGTTTTTCAGCTATGGCTTGATAGTAAGGCTTTAATTCTGGGTTATTATCGTAATTTGCACTTACTAAGCCCAGTAAGGTATCTTTTACATTTTTAGCTATTTCATCTCCTAAATAAGGTTTTTTGCGTATTATTTTAATATTTCTATTTTCTTTACATAATTTTTGACATGCTGCTATTTCGGGTAATGCTTTGGGTGACAATCTTGGTCGGTTTTTTTCTGAATGCCCACGAATATCTTTAATTTCAAAAAATAACAACTCTGTTCCATCAGTTGCAATAATATCGACTGCACTCATGCCTTGAGATTTTTGTATTTTTTCGCGATAAAATCCTCTATCCCCATCATATTTAATCACTTGCCAATCACTGGGAAATGCAAAACATAATTTATCTTCTTTAACAAATATCATCAGGAAGCCTTTTTATAATACAAAGCTTGGTCTCTATCGTATTGGTCTAATTCCTCATCTAAGGACACAATTGTTTGCAAGTCAGTTAAATTATCAGCTTGTTCAACTTTAACACCTTGTTCCTCCGTTTTAATCAGACTAAAAAAACGGGCTGGTATTTCACTATCTTGTTGGTTCAATAGCGATATTTCTTTCATTAAAAAGTAGCTATGGGTTGCTAAAATGACTTGTACACCGTATTTAGCAAGTGCTGCTAAGGCTTTCGCCAATTGACGCATTAAACGTGGGTTGAGATTGGTTTCAGGTTCATCCCAAAATAAAGTGCAGCCTTTGACAATCGAATCATTTGCAATCAAATACGCCAACATTGCAATTTTACGATGTCCTTCCGCTACCATGCCGATGTCCATTAACTGTTCTGAATCAAGTTGTTTAATATAAAAATGTCCACCTTGCACAATCACTTGACCACCAATAATCATTTCTAAGTCATGCAACAATGCTTGAGCTGGCTCATCTAACTTTTTTAATAATGGATTATCCAGCGCCTTACACAAGTCATAATAGGTTTCATCAAATGACAAGTGATATTTTTCATAAAGTGATACAAAGTTAGGATAAATAGATAAAACTTCTTTTGAGGGGATAAATAATAAATTTAGAGATAATCGCTCTTCTCTTCCTTTTCTTCCACTAAAACCCATACCTCCACCGTGATAGTTTATATAAACTTTATCTATTTCTCCTAAATGTTCGACTATAATTGTCATTGTAAAGTCTTTATTATTCCTACATAAAACATACGCATCTAGTGATGGCATTTTAAAAGTATCGCTTAGTTTAACTTGAATAAATGGTTCAATTTCATTGGGTTGTAGAGGGCAATAAAGGCTTGTTACTGTAGCATAAGCCGCCTTTAAAAAATGACTTTTCCCAGTTCCATTTTCTCCAATGACAATATTAATTCCTTCTGAAAGCTCAAAAATAGCATGTTCAAATACGGTAAAATTTTCTAATTCTAAAGACTTAATCATTAGTTGCACTCTATTAAGCATATTATTAAACTGCCAATATAGGGAAAAATAGCAGAATCATATGAACCTGTAAACTTTCCGCTTTTCCTTTAATTTGTTGTTGAGAAATATCAAGCTGGGTAAATAATGAATGAATATAATCAGAAATCAAAATATTTCCTGATTACCAATCAAAAGCAGCAAAAAAACCTTGAACTATACTCAAGATATAAAAGTAAGGAAGATAAGTGAATTAATTTTTTATAATATTTAATCATTGAGTTAACTGTACTTAAATTAAAACCAATGCATCAATTGTTTTGATGTTTATGATTTTTAATCTAGGCAGAGAAATTATGTTTAGTCAATTTTTCAAACCATTTGGGCATCAAGCCTATTCTCACCGCTTTTCTCCAATTAAACAGCCTACTCATTTCTATTGGATATTAGTGATAGAACATTTGCACACTATATTTGTCCTGCTTTGTAATCAAGCTAGAAATACAAGCCAGAAAATATATAGTTATCTCGGATTTTCTGGCTGTGTTGATTTAAGCACATCTAAGGCAGCATTATCCGTAACTAAAAAACGCTTTGCACAATACCTTCTGCTGTAACAGAAGAAAGTAAAACAGATACAATGGAGATTGTGCCAAGATGTGGGAGAGATGGTAATGGTATTAAAATAACGCCCAGACCCGATAGCCAACTTGATTTGGGTTTAGGAGCTGGCACACAGGTGAGTAAAATCTTTACAGGTGATAATTGGTGGAATAGTCGTCTAAATGTGACTGTTACTGCAAATGATGACCTCGATGTGGAGGGTAATCATAGTGGAAAAATTATAGCTTACACTGATATCATTGATCCAGTAAATACATGGCCTGATTGTAATTATGTTGCAATAGAAATTAAAGTTTATATTACTGACAATGACGAACCACTACCTGTCAATTGCGAACGACCTAAAATTTATGGTGTACAAGATGATAGCTTAAATGACAGTCAATTCTTTACCATTGACCCAGAAACATTAATTACTAAATCATTAGGTGGGCTTTATGTAGGCTATGATATTGAAGCCTTAGATATTCACCCTATTAGTAACGAACTTTACGCAGCATCAGGAGATGACCCTGCGATAGGTTATCCAAATGGTTATTTATACAAAGTCAATCCTGAAACAGGTTAATTGATTGAGTTGGGTTCTACAGGCTTAGGCGAAGTATCTGCTCTTTCATTTAACCCCAATGATGGAAGCTTATGGGCATGGGCAGATAGTGAAGGCTTATATAAAATAACCTTGAATGACGGAGTTATCGCTAAAGAAGAAATTTTAGTGTCTGATTTGGAAATTGAAGGTTTGACGTGGGATAGCCAAGGTCAATCTTTATATGCTGTGGCTAATCAACAGCTTTGGGCATGGACACCTGATACTCAACAAGCTCAACTCGTATGCAATGGTTTACCAAGTCAGGTTGAAGCATTAGAAATGATTGATGACGATACTTTGGCATTTAGTATTCATAGCAGTGCTAATTTAAATATCTATACTTGGGATATTAATGATGTTGATAATTGTGCAAAACAATTTTCGGTTAAACTCAAAACAATCTATGACGATGTAGAAGGCATTGCATGGCCAGAAGGTTGTTTTTAATAGTGGATATAAGCAGTAAGCATTGAATTCTTTATCATATTAAAAGTTCGATTTTACTGACAGTATTGGCTGGATATACTTTATCAGGGGAGAGTTTGATAAAGTATAAGCTGAAATAGGTTGAGTATTCTCTACAGTACAAGCAGAAAAACAATATAAAATCAAATAATTAACCGCAATTCAAAGCATAAACATTTCTTATTAAAACCATTTATTTATCCTTTGGCATAAGTGTATTATCATATAGTGCATTTTTTTAGTACCTTATAAGGAACATAAACGTGGAAGTACAATTATCTGACCGTGTACAAGCTGTTAAACCTTCCCCTACTTTGGCTGTGACTACGCGAGCGGCCGAAATGCGTGCGGCGGGACATGACATTATTGGTTTAGGTGCAGGCGAACCTGATTTTGATACACCACAACATATTAAAGATGCTGCTGTTGACGCATTAAACAAGGGTTTAACTAAATATACGCCTGTAGATGGTACTCCAGGTTTAAAGCAGGCCATTATTGATAAATTTAAACGTGAAAATGGGTTTGAATACGGCAATAAACAAGTTTTGGTTTCTTGTGGTGGTAAACACAGCTTTTTCAATTTAGCTCAAGCGTTGTTAAATCCAGGTGATGAAGTGATTATTCCTGCGCCTTATTGGGTATCTTATCCTGATATGGCGTTGTTGGCGGGTGGCAAACCTGTGGTTATCGAAGCGGGTATTGAACAAAAATTCAAAATTACCCCTGCACAATTAGAAGCGGCAATCACTGACAAAACCCGTTTATTCGTGATTAACAGCCCATCCAATCCCTCTGGCGTACATTACACTGATGATGAACTGAAAGCCTTAGGCGAAGTGTTATTAAAGCATCCGCAAATTTTGGTTGCGACGGATGACATGTATGAGCATATTTTATGGACAGGTACTCCATTCAAAAATATCCTAAATATGTGCCCAGATTTATATGACCAAACAATTGTATTGAATGGTGTGTCTAAAGCGTATGCGATGACAGGCTGGCGGATTGGTTATGCAGCGGGCCCTGAAAAATTAATTCAGTCCATGAAGAAAATCCAGTCTCAAAGTACCTCAAACCCCACTTCCATTGCCCAATATGGTGCAGAAATGGCGTTAAATGGCGATCAAGAATTTATCAAAGACATGGTGAAAATTTTCAAACAACGTCATGATTTTGTTTTAGCGGAATTGTTAAAAATTGATGGTGTTGAATGCACTTCAAGTGACGGTACGTTCTATATTTTCCCAAGCTTCCAGAAAGTCATGGATCGTATGGGTATCGAAACTGACGTGGCATTTAGCGAAATGTTGATTGAGAAAGCAGGTGTGGCACTTGTCCCCGGTTCTGCGTTTGGCTCAGAAGGTTATGGTCGTATTTCATTTGCAACCAGTATGGAAAACCTAGAAAAGGCCATGAAACGTTTACAAGATGCTTTGAAATAGTATTTTAGTTTTTATTTGAAAATGGGTAGTTCTAATTGCTTAAAATTAAGACTACTCGTTTTTGAAGTGCCTACCAATTAAACCTTGTTCTCTTTATATCTCAGTCATATAGTCAATTTCGTTTTAGGTGTTAGGACTGGCAGTCCTATAAAACTTCAAATACCAATCACTTTTAAAAGTAAGGACTGCCAGTCCTGTATCATCTTAGAATAAACCGACTATATCAAAGCCCTAAACGGGTTAATATAATTATTTCCTGCCAATCAGTTTGCGAATTTTTATTTGAAAATACTTTTAGCGCTCGCATATGATTCATCACAAAAGTGAAAATATAGAAAAAATAATGACTCATTTTAGATTTATTGATTTATTTGCGGGCATTGGCGGGATTCGACTGGGTTTTGAAGCCGCAGGCGGTCAGTGTGTGTTCTCATCAGAATGGGATCGTTATGCACAGGACACTTATGAAGCCAATTTTGCTGAGCGTCCTCATGGTGATATTACTCAAATTAATCCCAGCGATATACCTGAGCATGATATTTTAGTGGGTGGCTTTCCTTGCCAAGCGTTTAGTATTTGTGGTGACCAAAAAGGCTTTTCTGATACCCGAGGCACACTTTTTTTTAATATTGAACAGATTTTAAAGATTAAAAAACCTTATGCGTTGATGTTGGAAAATGTGAAAAATTTAAAATCACATGATAAAGGTCGAACATTTCAAACAATCTTGCAACATTTGGAAAATCTTGGTTATTTCGTACATCATACGGTATTGAATTCACTTGATTTTGGTATTCCTCAAAAACGCGAACGGACAATTATTGTTGGATTTCAGGAAAATATTGCTTTTTCATTTCCAAAACCATTAGGAATTAAACCTGATTTAGCCATGATTCTTGAGAGTGATGATGAGATTGATAAAAAATACTTTGCTTCTGAGGATATTCAGCAAAAGCGGCTGCAAAAAGTAAAACCGTATCATCCTATTCCATCCATTTGGCATGAAAATAAAAGTGGGAATATTTCAGCTTTAACATATTCTTGTGCGCTCAGGGCGGGTGCATCTTACAATTATCTGTTAGTAAATGGCATAAGAAGGCTAACGCCTAGAGAATTATTACGGCTGCAAGGATTTCCAGACTCATTTAAAATGATTGTGCCTTATACTCAAATTAGAAAACAAACAGGTAATAGCGTGACCGTACCTGTCATAGAGGCTGTTGCAAGAGAAATGCAAAAAAGTATGTCTATTAAGAAAACAGTTCCTCAGGTTGCAATACAACGCGAGTTGACTGAAACTAGTTAGAACAAGGAAAACTAAAATGAATACTGTTGAATACTATGATGACTACCCTAGCTGTGAACATACTTACTTAACATTACGTTTTTATCATGAAATATTAAAATCAAGTGAAGTAACTCATTTTCTTGGTATTAAACCAGATTGGGAAGTAGAAAAAAATGCACATGGAAAAAGAAAAATTCCTAAAAATGGATGGTTTTTAACAACTAAAGATATTGTTAAATCTAAAGATTGTCGTAGACATATTCAATATATTCTTAGATTATTAGAAGGTAAGCAGGAAACAATAGAAA
>JADGDW010000170.1 GCA_016744725.1 Candidatus Albibeggiatoa sp. nov. BB20
GGATAAACCACATAAGCCTGTTGCAATGCACGTAAGTTCGCTGGAAAGTGCATACCTTGTTGTAAATTATCAGGCATGTCTAACCAATCACAATCATCTCCATTACAAAATGCCTTCGGTGCAGATTCAACAAACGCATCAAACATCGCGACCATATGTACATCAGTTTCAAATGCTCGCGTACGACGGCGAGCTTTATCTTTAGAAATAGTTAATAATACATCGCCATCTTCATTAAATTTTGCCACTTGGTCGCTGAAATCACAAGCTTTACCTTTGAATTCTGTCGGCTCGGTATCCACAGCCACATCACTAATTACTTCAACTAAGCCCGCTGGATTATTGCTCGATGGCGTAAGGACAAAACGTTGTTGCTCTGGGGTAATCATGGTGAAAAATCCGCCTGCATCCTGCGTTAAACCAACAGGTATATCAAGCGGTGCTTGTTCAACATCATTCACATCGGGTAAAAACGCAAACGTGATCCCTGCATAAAGACCTGTTCCGACAATATTTAATACCCCATTTTCATTTTGGGTAAAAATAAACTGATTCAAATCAACATCACCAATACTGAGTGTTTGCTTAATCCCTTGATTTAAATTGGCTTGTGCGGACTGTCCTGTTTTGCCACCTAAACTAAAACTGGTTGATAAATCGGCTATTTCAGGTAGTTGGGCTTGTCGCTGTGAGGGAATATTATTTGGGGTTAAATCTTTATAATTCAGTTTTGTGCCTACAGGTGCTATCAATTGTCCTGTTTCCAAGTCAACATTCCAGCCATCAGGTAAATAGGCTTGAATCTGTTGCGGGGTAATTTTATTGCTATCTAATTGAGTAAAAATAGTGCCGGGTTTTTCAGCTTGTTGAATCGCTTGTGGCTGAATCGAGGTTAATTTTTCAGGAGTGATACTGTTTAAAACATCGCTATGGAGTGCATCCACATTGTTTTGAGTAAAACCTGCTAAAGTCTCCAACGGCAATTGCTCAAACTGTTCAATATCGAGTGATTGCACTGTTTCTGGCTCTAAATAAGCAATGTCTGGGGCTTCAAATTGAGTGAAAATCTCTAACGGTAATTGTTGCAAATGTTGTGGCTTAAATATGGAAAACGCCGCAGATTCAATACCTCTAAATATTTCATTATCGATGGAATTCAATTCACTCTCATCCACACCAAAATCATCTAAATCAGGTCGGGCAATACTTTTAGGAAAAATCACCCCTTCGCCAATTGTGACATTATCAAGTAATTTTGTGGTGGGGCTGATGCGAACATAACTTAACGTTGCACCGTCAAGAATTTCAATATCGCCAAGATAAGCGGGTCGTGCAGGTGTGCCTTTAATAATTCCGCCAACTTGACCGCCAATAATTCGTGCATCTGCTTGTAATTGAATGTCTAAAATTGTGCCTTGGCTCTGAATTAAACCGCCAATTTTTCCGCCTTGTAACACCGCATTTTTTAATAATTCAATATCGCTAATTGTGCCGCGATTGCTTATATTACCCACAAACTGTCCGCCTGAAATTTCTGAATAAAGGGTAATGGTCGCATCCTGCATCACACCATGATTGATATTAACGCCACTGATTGAGCCACCTTGCATCGTTGCACCTTCCGCAAGCACAATATTACTGGCTAAACCCTCGTTGCTAATTTGTCCTGCTAATGTGCCGTTAGCAATACTTGCATCTTGTTGAATATAAATATTTTTGACTGTTTGACCACCAATATTCGCATTACGTTCTAAACTACTGTTATCTTTAATTAGAGTGACTATGGGCGCAACAAAAGGAGTCGATCCTATAGGCGTAGGCACGATGACTTCAGGTGAAATAATGACGGGCGGTAACTCTGGCTCAGGCGGTTCGACTATTCCATCTTCACACGCTAAGGTTGTCACTGTTTGTGTGGCGGGTGCTGATACGGTTAAATCTGCGCCAATAGCTCGGATTTGATACTGATAACCTGTGCCGCATTGTAGATTTGTATCTGTATAATTTGTGGTATTGGATGCTGTATTTTGAATGATTTGGCCATTTCGCACGATTTGATAACCGATTTCAACTTGATTATTATTCTGCCAAGTCAGTTGAGTTTGTGAAATCGAATCAGGGCTGACATTAAAATTTAGCGGGACTTGCAGTGATTCTGGGCAAGGGAAGTCGATTGTTGCAAGATTAGAAACTGGAGAATCACCTATCTCATTGGTTGCATAAATTTGATAATTATAGCTTGCACCACATTGCACAGTATCAACATAGCTTGTGCTATCAGCAGGCAATTGCACTAAGATTTGCTGATTTTTTAATACAATAAATTGGGTTTCATTATAACTATTGTCTTGCCAGTTGAGTTGTATTTGGTTATCAATCAAGGCAATTTGTAAATTACTGGGTGCGAGTGGTGCTTGTGCAATATCATTATCAATAATGCTGACAGTCAGACTATTTCCGCTTTGCTCATCTATAATAAATTCAATATTTTCAGCACTATAAGTTGAGTCTTCGGTGCTGATACTGTGGGTAATTGTGGCAGTTGCATTGCCTTCTACTTCTAAATCATCTACCGCTAATAAGCGTACGTTTTGTGATTGATTCCAATTTAAGCGGCTGAAAATCAAGCGTCTTGGATAAATAGAGAATTGCTCACTGTCGGTTTCAATATTTATTGTGACATCTTGATTTGGTTCAGTGTTGAGTTTGATGCTGTAATTGTTCGCCTGCCCAGATTCAATAACTTCAGACAATTCACCTGTTTGTGTGATAACTACCCCCGCATCATTATCAATAATATCAAAGCTTAATTCGGTATGTTTATCATCATAATTGGCATCATCACTGACACTGCTATGAGTAATAAAACCCAGATGTTCGCCTTCTAAAATACTGTCGTCCACAGGAGTGACGGTTAATTCAACAGGCGTGATGTCAAGCAACTGTATAGAAACAGATTGGCCTGCAGCTTCATCATTAATGGATAACTGAGTATCTGGCGTAATTGTAATATTGACCACTGAAGTTGGAATACTAGCTAATTCAATCGTATAACTTGTTGTGGTATCGGTTTCAGATAAAAGCGTTTGTTGAATTGTATAAATAAAATCTGCTTGATTAACTTGATGTGACAGGCCTTTGTTATTACCACTCAAATAGTGATTGTCATCACCTGCATAACTGATACTAAAATCATAGTCACCAATTTCATCAAAAGTAATGAAACAACCGCTATTGCCATTATGGGTATTTGTTAAAGTCCGACTGCAACTGTAATTACCACTAGAAATAGTGACATCACCCGTTGGAGTTGTACCTGTTGCTGAACTGACTTCAAAGAAAATATACACTTCTTGGCCTAATGCGGAGGGCGTTGGGGAGGCTGTTTTAAACTCGGTCGTTGTGCCTGCTTTGGTAATAGAAATACTTTTACTGACTTCAGGGGCTACATAATATTGGCTTGTGCCTGCTTGGTTGGCGGTCACAGTGCAAGTCCCAGCATTGAGATAATTCAAAGTATCGCCGCTAAGTGAGCATGTTGCACTCGTGGTTACAGCAAATACAATGGAGTTACCAGAATTGCCACCTGATGCACTTAATGTCGCACTGTTACCCACAATTCCCGTACTTGAAGGACTAAAACTAATGGTTTGGGATGCTTTATCAACATTAAAAGTTTGGGATACATCGGGCGCAGCATAGTAGATTGCACTGCCTGTTTGTGAAACTGTCACGGTGCAATTACCCACATCATCAATTGAAATGCTTGAACCGGTATTGCTACAACTGCCGCTGGTGGCAAAACTAGGGCTTAAACCTGAACTGGCTGTGGCGGAAACCGAAAAATCAGCATCTTCATAGATTTTGTCTGATAACGTGCCAAAGGTAATGGTCTGAGAAATCTTTTCTATGGTAAAGGTTTGGGATACATTGGTGGCAGCATAGTAAGTTGCATTGCCTGCTTGCGAGGCGGTAACAGTACAACTGCCCACATCATCAATGGAAATGCTTGAGCTGGTATTGCTGCATTCTCCATTAGTTGCAAAGCTAGGACTTAAGCTTGAACTGGCTGTAGCGGAAACTGAAAAATCTGGATTGCCATAAATTTTATCCGATAACGCGCCAAAAGTAATAGTTTGTGTCAGTTTTTCCCCTAAACCTGTAATCGTGAAAATATAAGGGTTTTCATCAGGATCATCGCTGGCAATGCTCACTGTGCAATTATTGGTTGCAACCGCAGTTGGGGTATATTGTATTGAGAAATCACTGCTGCCTGTGGTGGCGACTAATGGTGAGGTGGGCTGAGTAGTCACGCTGAATTCGGTACAACCTGCTCCACTTAAAGCAACTTTAGGTGATCCAGACAGAGTCAATGATGCTTCACCTGTATTTTTAACCGCATAGGTTTTAGTAGTGTTACTGCCGATTGTCACCGTACCAAAATCGGTATTATCCGCCGTTGCAGGCGAGGTATCACCATCAGAAATAGACGCTGCATTACCTTGTACATCGATTTCCATTCCAGCACTCACAGCTGCACTTGCTGCTAAGAAATTCCAACCGGGGCTAGCACCTGTTAAAGCGGTAGGCTTCACTGAAAAACATATGTATTTACCGATGTCACTGGCAGTTACAGTATAAGTTGCACTGGTTGCCCCCGCAATTTCATCAGCATAATAGCCACAACTTGCAGATGAATAGCTAAACCATTGGTATTGCGGTGTACCTTCTAAATCCCCTTCGTTATCACTATATGTTCCGTGAGACCCTGTCAGTGTTTCACCTATTATCATAGAGCCAGAAACATTTAAACTACTTGCTACAGGTGCTTGTTCTGTATTAGATTCTAATTGAAAGTTATTAAATGAAAGTCCATCGGTATCTGAAAAACTAATTGTCACTCTATCCACATTTGAAACGCTTAAGCTAATTGTAGATATACCAGTTGAAGCAGTATGCGATTGAGTTGAGATCGTATTACCCGCTTTTGTAGATAAAACGGTAAGCGTTTGTGTTGTGCCCGTCGTATTGTTTACATCAAACCCATAGATATTAAATGAATGTACAAAAGAATTTGGATTGCCGGGAGATACAATAAAGTTGACATAAGCATTACTGCCTTTATTGGCAAATCCATCAGGCTGAATAGTACAACTAATACCAGTACTGCCTGCTATTTTTGCCCAAAAATAAAATGTATATGGATCAGTATGTACTGGTGTTGCACTATCACCCTGACTTGTGCAATAGCCATTCACAAACTGATCTGCGACAAATGAATATGTAACAGCGGCCGCTTGAACTTGAGAAAATACAATAAAAAAAAGCGTCCCAGCCAATGGTGGTAACACTTTTTTAATTGAATGGAGAAAGCGATTAATGGCGGTCAAATTCTTTCTCCCAATACATTGGTATAATTTGGGCATATATTAATTTACTGAAGGATCATCACAGGAAAATGTAAATTTATAATTATTAAATTTAAAAAACTCCAAAATAGCAACATCTTTTTATATTAATATTTATTGTATTCAATAGATTATATATTTAATTGATTCTCTTACAAACAACAAATTTCAGTCTGATTTAACTGTGAAAGTTCGTTATTTCACTTTATTATTGACAGTTTGTTGTCACTAACAGACGGCGTTTCCTATTAGCCGTCGTTTAGTCAGTCGCTCCTCAAATTCACACTCCATATTTAGTATAACTTCGTGGTAGTCCCAAGAATGATAGCGTTGTTCATAATAGCGTAGAATATCGGAAAAGATACCTTGCTTTTGCAAGTCTTGTATAACTTCATCAGCATAGTAACCTTTTCTGGCATAAAGAGACAAGGTGCACCCTAGGTAAAGCGCAATTAAACGATCTATTGCGGGGCTATAATCCTTTTTTGTTACGCCATACTCCCGTTTTAATACTTTGACTTGTGAGACTCCCCAGTTGACTTGAGTCATGAGGATTGTCCACATTGGATCAATAAAGGTTGATGAGTATTGCAGGCGGTATGAGGTCATGCCATAGAGCCAGAGGCTAGGAATATAATAGGATAGTTGGGCGTAGCTTTTGATTTCAGGTACACCATTGTCATCAGGGTTTTGGGCTAGATAAGCACTAAATTGGTCGATGACATTATGATGAAATCGAACCTCAAAACGGCGCACGGTTTGGCCTGATTGATAGGGTGATGGAAGTTCGGGGATTTCTGAATTACTGCCCCAGATTTCTTCCCAAAATTCTAGTTTATCGGTTTTAGTAGATTGTAAGGTTTTGTTATAAATAGTGAATTGGGTTGAAGTTGCAGAACCATAAGTTAGTGTTTCGGTTCTACCATAGATAACTGCAACTTGACCTTGTTCCAGTTCAATATTTTGTATGCCTGAGTGGCGATAGTTCTTTTTTGAGCGACAAATAAAGCGTTGTTCAAAGTCTTGTGGAATATCCCAGCCCATCACATCAACACATAGGTGAGCCGCTACACCTGAGTGCTTCCAATCATTTAAGAATGCACTAGCAAAACTATCTAGCATAGATTGAACATCATTCACCGAGGTTGAACAAAGCAAATGAGGTGAGCATTCTATTTTTAAATGGGAGTAGGTTTCTGAATCACTGGTGAAACGGGGCAAGCCGTCATATTCATCTCGTTCGATTTCTAATTTTTTAAAGCGGGTGCAGAAAAAAATAATAATGCCGAGTTCGTTATTTTGTAGGCGATACATGTAGCCTGATTTGCCGCCACTACCAAGGATAAATTGATAGTTGCCTGTTTTGGTTTGGATATTAACCAGAGCGCCAATTTTGTTTTTATACTCGTACTCTATATCAAGGAAGGTTTTAACATGGGGTATGCCTTCATAGAGTTGTTTGATTGTGTCAACACCTTGGTGCAGAACATGGACGTTGCTTAAGTCTATTTGTTGAGCATCAGAGGTAGTAAAATAACGTGGAGGTAATGGGTAGTTTGGGGTTTCATTCAAATCAATCGATAATTCATCAATCTTATGGGTTAGTTTATTTAAAAGCTCTTGAGGCAGATTGATGGAATAGATAGATTGTTCAGATGATTCTAGATGTCTAGTAGCCATAATAAATCCTTTCTAGTTAATTAAGTTGTAATAATTGTTGTAAAACAGAAAAAGCAACGATATGCACGATATAAATTTGTAAGGAGTACTGGGCGGCAAACCTTAAATATTTATTCGTCACTGAATTTTTATAAAACAAAACATCAAGATAGAAATAGCTATATAAAACGAGCAATAATATTAAGGGTGCAAGCATTGAGTAAGGCATTGAGGCAAATGCAAAATACAGTGGAAATTGAAACAATATGGCTAGTATTAGGTATGTTATAGAATAGTACAGTTGTTTGTTATATAAGCTTTTTCCAGCCATAAAATAGAAAAATGCAATATGGATATAGATGGGGTAATAGTAACCTTCAAAACTCATTTGGATAGCAAAAGCCAACAGGGATAACGACAGTACAAGGATCAATGTGCTGATACTGGAAAGATGACGCAGCAGATAGTGATAAGTTGTGGCTAGTATAAAAAATGTAATGAGTATGTCTAGGGAGTTGCCACCGATGCAGAAGGTCAGTAGTAAGCCCCAAAATAGATAGGATGGTTTTATATGATTATTGCCATAGCCTGCCAGAAATAGAAATACAGGCGCAGCTAAACGGCCAATGATGCGCAGTGGTTCATAATCTATAAAAAAATAGCCTGTGTGGTCTATGACCATGGATATAATTGCAATGGTTATCAGGAGGTCATAGGATTTAAGGCGGTTTGTTATAGTCATGATTTAAACTGTTTGCTGCTTTATGTAGTCTTTAATCAGTTGACTACTGAGTAAGTGTTTTGTTGTGAAACGTTCTGTGTCATGAATCAATTCATCAATTGCTTTAGTTTGTACACAACCAATCATGGTTTGTAGAAAAACTAAATCATGAATGGGAATATTGGGAGGCAATGACACTTGAGATAAATCAAACTTCTTCACTGAAAATACAATCGGTGAGTTACGAACAATAATTAAATTATTGGAGGCCTTTTGAAAAATTTGGGTAAATTCAGGGTGTTCATAGACATCACAGAAGATAATCAGTGGATAATAACCGCGTCTTTTTTCATATAGTTCATGATAGTACTTGCCAAGGATTGGAGAATATTTTTCCCATAAGGCACATTTCGGAGACCACAGGTAGACCAGAGCAAAATCACAGGATTGAAATTGGGGCGATTCTATATCAAAGTGCTGGTGTAAATTGGGCAAGGCATGAAGCACACTGAATAGCTCAGCAGGCATGACCGTCTTAAAAATACTTTTTTCAAAACTTAAATCAAAAAATTGTGAGTCAAATTGTTGACCCAAGTTTACTGATAAATTCATAGAATAATCCCCTAGAATGGCAAGTTAGATAAAATTCCACCCGATTGATTAGATGATTGCAATTTGGTATCAAATGAAAAAAACATCGTATCGCCAAGAACTAAGGTTAGTTTGTCTTTATCCACACCCCAGTTGTAAACCTGAAAACCCCATGACTTCAAATCCATATCGCTATATGACTCAATTTTCTGTGACCTGTCGTCTGGATCATAAATATTGAAGGTAAATCGGATGTCACCATGCTGGTCAATAAAATAGTTGGTTATTTCATAATGATAGTAACGTAATACGTCTAAAAATGGATATTTAACAAAGCTTTGCTTATAACCAAACCGTTCGAGACTAGCGAAAAAATCACAGGTTTGAGGTTTATCTTGTTTTTTATGTTTTGGCTTAGTGGAAAAAAATGAGCTAGTTGGTTCTGGTTCAGGATTGGCTCTAGGCAAAATTTGACCTTGTTGCTGTGGTGATGTGGTAGTCATTTGTGGTGTGGAGGGAAAAAATATACTGTAACCACCACTGAAGAAATAAAAAAGCAAGGCAAATAGGACAATAACTCCTGAAAAAGCGGCTAATGTGACAATAGTATCGCCACGACCAATTTTTGATTTTAATTTATCCTCAAAAATAGGCTCATTAGGGTTTTTGTAGTTGGATGCTTTAAGATATTGGGAATAATAATATAATTTGCTGTCATAAAATCGCGGAGGAAGATAATGCGAAACCCCTTGATTATAATATGTTCTTAATTTAGGTTGGCCATCTGCGTCTAACTGTACAGTTTTACTTTTAAGCATGTAGTTACTTTTTCCATAATGGCGACCAAATGAAAAAACATCATCATCGGGACTGTTTTGGATGAAGTCACCAAACATCACTTTTTGCTCATCATCAACAAAAAGAGCGGGGTAATAGTGTTGTCCTTTTTTTTCTGAAAAGAAGCTGGGTAAACGTGCACCTAATATTTGTCCAGTATCGTATACGGTATAGTATTGGAGGTAACGATACATAAAGCTTTTAATCGGTTTTTTGGACATGTCCCCCGCTACTACATCGTAGGTACGGGCTACATGAAAGGGATG
>JADGDW010000171.1 GCA_016744725.1 Candidatus Albibeggiatoa sp. nov. BB20
TTGACCACGTTGCAAAGCATTTGAGTGCCAATACGGATTTGATTTGATAATTGTGTTTTAAATACTTAATTTTTTCTAAATTTTTGAGCAATTTTGTTTCATCAATCAAGTAATAAGGGGTTGTCAAATTCATCACTCTATACTCGTGGGTTGATGCTGTATTGTTTGATTCCGTTTACTCAGTAATGGCGCGACACCATTAGCAAGATTACCCAATAAACCGATACTATAAATAGCCAACGCACCATAAATACTTAAATGGAAAAATAATGCGCCGCCAATACAGATTGTATTAGGCACAACATCGAGCACTAAACTATTTTTGACATTCCGATTTAAACTATCAGCAATATTAAACATTTGAGGTAATTGGGTTAAATTTTCATCCATCAAAATTACTTGAGCAGTGTCAGTTGCAATATTGGATGCACCTTGTAAAGAGACAGAAACGTTGGCGGTTTTTAGTGCAATCGCATCATTCATCCCATCACCAATAAAGCACACTGACTTTCCATCAGCCTGTAATTGCTTAATTAAATTTGCTTTATCTTCAGGTAATGTTTCGGCAAAATAGTGATCAATGCCTAATTTTTCGGCCAGAGCTTTGGTTGGATTGTGATGATCTCCAGAAATGATATAGAGTGAAAGTCCGCGCTGTTTAAGACTTTGAATAACTTGAGCCGCTTCAGGGCGAATTGTGGGATGTAATTCAATTAAACCTGCTAAGTTCTGATTAATCGCAACATAAACTAAAGAATAGCCTTGTCGATAGCACTTCTGTTCTAAGTCTTTGGCATGTTGTGAAATGCTGACATGTTCCAGTTGCATAAATCGTGTGCTACCGACCAAAATAGTTTTATCGCCCAGCAAAACTTTAATCCCATAGCCGAGCTCATATTGCATATTGGTCACGCTATCTAACTCAAGATGATATTGTTCAGCTGCTTGGCGGATGGCTTTGGCAATCGGGTGGGTTTGTTTTGATTCAGCAATGGCAGCGTAAGTTAAAATTTCTTGTTCAGTATAAGTATCAACCAATGGATAAATTTTGCCCACATGAGGCTGGCTATGAGTCAAAGTGCCTGTTTTATCAAACACGATGGTATCAACCCGTTTTAAAATTTCTAAAATTCGCCCATCTTTAATTAAAATATTTTGTTTAGACGCAATCGACAAATGGATCAAAATACCCAAAGGACCTGTAATCATAATACTATCGATAATGGGGCTATCTAATACAATTAAAGCACTGGTAAGCCCTACAGTAGGTAAAGTGATAAGAGTTAAGATTAAAGTTGGAATCGTTGCATTATCAATAATTTCTTTAATCCGCAACTCAATGGTTGCCGCATAATGATTGGTCTGTTCTAAGGCTTGTTCTATTTGGGCTGCAATGGTTTCTTGACCTGTTTTTTCTACTTTAACCCAAACTTTACCCGCCAGTACAATCGTAAAAGCGAACACTTGCTCATTCTTGATTTTTTCTGCTAATTGTGATTCGCCCGTCATCATTCTTTCATCAATACTGGCAACCCCTTCAATGATGACACCGTCAACGGGAATGGTTTCACCTGCTTGAATCACGACAACATCACCTAATTGTATATCTTCATAAGTCACCTCATATCCATCTTGCTTTAGCCAAACCGACTTTAACGGCTGCGTGAGTTGGGTTTTGAGTTGGTTGCTTGAATAGTTTTTAGATTTGGCAATAAACTTTGAGCCTAAATAATACAACCAATTACTGGCCACTGCGACAAACATATAACCTGATAAAGCAAAAGCGGGTAAAGCAATGGATTCAAGCGCACCTGTGGTGAGACGTTTACGTTTTATTAAATCCTTGTAGGTTTGTTGCCAAATTGGAATTGTTAGATAAGTTAAGCCTACTGCCGCTGGAATTTGGAAAACGGGTACCCAAATACCGATAGCTGCGACACCTAAAGCAGCCGAGGAGACATTAAAGTAATGGTCTGCCCATTGTTCAATATCAACAATATCAGTTTCCTGAAGGCGCTCTGCTTCATCATTTTTTTGTGGTGTGGAATCAGTTAAGGAAAAGTGTTTTTGAGTAAAGGGGATTTGTAGGGCATTTTTTTGATTGGAGCGAGACCAAGCATATAAACTGCCGCCTGCAATCAATAGTATTCCTGTAACAAGCATTTTTTTGTTCCAAAGGGTGTTATCAAGGTTATCAATAGACAAAACATTTGGCTAAAAGAGATTTTCAAAGAAAAAACTCACCCATTTTATTTTTTATATAACCTAAGCTTGAAAGATAAGTCAGACTCAGGTTACTTGTTTAACAAGAGTTTATAGTTCTTGTACAATATCTCGCACCAATGTTGGCCCATAATAAATGAGGCCAGAATAGACTTGTACTAAACTTGCACCCACTTGTAGTTTTTCTTTTGCATCGTTGGGAGTCATGATACCACCAGCGGCAATAATTGGCATATCTTCTTGTAAAATTTGCTTTAATTGCCAAATCACTTGGGTCGCACGTTCTGTCAAAGGTGCACCACTTAAGCCGCCTGTTTCCTTGCCATGAGGATATTGCTTGACTTTATCGTGTGCGATTGTGGTATTGGTTGCAATCACCGCATCGATTTTATGTTGTAACAGTTTATCCGCAATCTGTTTCAATTCTTCATTATCCATATCAGGGGCAATTTTTACTGCTAATGGCACGTATTTATCGTACTGTTGACAGGCTTGCTCATGGGCTTGTTTCAAGCCGCGTAATAAATTATTTAATTCATCACCATGTTGTAATTGGCGCAAATCTTTGGTATTTGGCGAGGAAATATTAACCACTAAATAATCAGCATAAGGATAAACTTTAAGTAATCCCATGATGTAATCATCAAGCGCATTTTCTAATGGCGTAGTGGCATTTTTACCTAAATTGATGCCCAAAATACCTTGGTAATTCGCTTGTTGCACATTGCTGATTAACCTATCAACCCCGTGATTATTAAACCCCATTCGATTGATAATGCCTTGTGCTTTCGGAATACGGAATAAACGCGGTTTAGGGTTGCCTTGTTGTGGACGGGGTGTGACTGTACCCACTTCGATAAATCCAAATCCTAAATGAGCCAATCCATTAATATACTCACCATTTTTATCTAAACCTGCCGCCAATCCTACAGGATTAGGAAACTCAATTCCCATCACAGTACAAGGCTTATTGGCAACTTTACCCACCATTAAACGGGTCATGCTTGCACCGAGTGATGTATTCAAAGCTGCAAGCGTTAAATTATGTGATTTTTCGGGGTCTTGAGTAAATAAAATAGGGCGAGCAATAGAATATAGCATGATATGTTTTGGATTGTTTAGTGTTCAAATTTGGCTAAGTTTAGCAGAATGCTGCATAAGACAATTTAAAATTTAATGACAGATTAGCAAATACGCGGTAAAGGATCATCTTCCAATTCATCAAGCAAACGCTCACCACCTAATTCTGTTTCTAAAATCACTCGTGGTTTACCTGCTTGAACTTGCCCAATAATTTGTGCATTGTGCTGACCTAAATCCCGCCAAATCTGTAAGGCTTGCAGGGCTTGTTCTTGTGCAACGACGGCAACAACTCGTCCTTCGCAGGCTAAATACAACGGGTCATAACCCAACATATCACAGACTGCTTGCACGGGGTCTTCAATCGGGATTTGAGTTTGTTGTAAACGGATGCAATGGCCTGTGGCTTGGGCGATTTCATGGGCAACTGTGGCTAAGCCGCCTCGGGTTGGATCGCGCATAAAACGTAAACCAGATAGATTTAATAGGCCTTGGGTCAATGGTAAAACGTTTGCAGCATCAGAAGCCAAATCACCCCGTAAACCAAATTGTTCACGCGCCAACATCACGGCAATCCCATGATTACCCACTGCACCGCTGACAAGAATGGCATCACCTTGTTGAATTTGTTGCAAACCGAGTGATTGTTGTGTTGCTTTAAATCCTACGCCTGTTGTTGCCAAATACAAACCACCACCTTGACCGCGTTGAACCACTTTTGTATCGCCTGCAACCACTGCAACATTAACTTCTTGAGCCGCTTGGGCAAGACTTTTAATAATCCGCTCTAATTGTGCCACTTCAAACCCTTCTTCAATAAATGCGTTCAAGGTTAAATAACGTGGGATTGCGCCTGATACTGCTAAATCATTACAAGTACCATGTACCGCTAATGCACCGATATTACTATTAGGAAATTCTAAGGGCTGCACGGTAAAACCATCGGTTGTCATCACAATATTGTCCGCATTCCAGTTTAATACTGCGGCATCAGTTTGGATGTCTAATTGTGGATGTTGTAAATGTTTAGCAAATAATTCTTCGATCAACTCTCGCATTAAGCGACCGCCGTTGCCGTGTGCAAGTGAAATATGGGTGTCTTGGATCATGTTGTATATTCTTAAGCTTAACTGGTTTTATTATATTAGGTTATACAATTTATTCGGATAAAACTAAACTAAAAAATGATTAAGATAGCAACAACTAAAAAATTGCTAATCAATAAGGTTGTCACTTGACAACTAAATTTATAAAATCTAAACTTAAAGATAAGGTGGAATTATGCCAAGAAAAAAGCACCCCAAATCTGAAATTGAAAAAACACTGCAATACGCTGAAAAACATAAATGGCGAATAGATATTGGTGGCTCTCATGCTTGGGGTAAAATGTATTGTCCATATAATGATAATGAATGTCGTTGTGGTGAATTTTGTATTAGTAGTATATGGAGTACACCTAAAAATGCAGTCAATCATGCGAAACAAATAAAGAAAGTCGTTGATAAATGTATTAAATCTGAGAGAAATAGAAATCATGAGTGAGTATGAATTTACACTTAAATTTAACCTTTTAGATGATTCTCAAGACCCTAATATCTATGTTAAACATCTATATGAAAATAATTGTGATGATGCTTTAATTGGTGTAGGTCAACAAGGGCGGATTGCGTTGGACTTTATAAGAGAGGCAGAGAATGCTTTAGATGCTGTTATGAGTGCGGTGAAGGATGTAAAAACGGTAATTCCACATGCACAATTGATTGAGGCCACTCCTGATATAGTTGGAGCAACAGATATTGCAAGTGTATTAGGTGTTTCTCGACAAAACATTAGAAAACTCACGGTAACACACAAAGCAACGTTTCCCACCCCAATACATGAAGAAAAATCCACATTCTGGCATCTAGCAAGTGTTTTAAGTTGGTTTAAAGAAAAACAAAACTATCCATTTGATGAATCATTGTTTGATATAGCAACCGTCAATATGCAACTCAATATTGCTAAAGAAGCTCAAAAGTTAGATCACTCGATTAGTTCGAAATTAGCTGCTATTTTCTAGTAACTATGCTGTAGATAATTTTTAAAAGCATAATATTGTTAAGAAATAAATATTTTAAAGAGCTTCTATTTCTTCCAAACTAAGACCTGTTGCCTGAGCAATAACTTCTGAAGTCATACCCATTTGCTTAAGGTTAGTTGCAGTTTCTAGTTTGGCTTTCAATTCTCCTTCAGCCTTACCCTCAATCTTTCCATCACTAAAAGCGGTATCCATAGAATTTTTCAAATCCCGATATATTTTTAGGCTATGCTCATAAGCCTGATATTCAAGTTCGCTATAGTTGGCTATTTCTGCTTGTTGTTGGATTGGGAAAGTTGAGTAATAAATACTACGGTCTTTAAAATAATTTTGTTTGGCTTTTTGCAATTCAACAATAAATTTTCACCTGTTTCACTTTCGCAATAAATATCAAAAATCGCCTTACGTGCATCTTCATTCTGCCCAAGCTGTTCCAATGGCAGATAGTTTAAGTTAATGATTCTGCCTGTTTCGGTTTGGAGTAATTCATTGAGAAAATCAATCAACAAGTCTTTATTCGGTTCAGTGCCAAATAGTTTTTTGAATCCAAAATAAGTAAACGGGCTAATGTATTTGTCTTTGATGATGCGCATAAGCCATTATTTCTTAATTTGACGGTGGTTAGAAATATAATGCAGGTGTTGGAAAATGACAATGTTGATTTTGGTCTCACATCATATAGTCAATTCTGTCTTGAGTGTGAGGACTGGTAATCCTGAAATAATTTAAATATCAAATAGTTTTAAAACCTTTAGGACTGACAGTTCTATATCATCTTAAAATAAAATGACTATGCTGTGAATTAAACAGTGTTGTTTGCAGGTAGAGTTCACTCCATGCTGAGCATGGAATGATCGAGAATAAAATCTATTTAGTGGATGAGATTTGAGCCAGAACTATGGCTTCTTTCAATTAAGAAGGGCTGCACATCTTGTGTGTAATAACTAGGGTGGTAAGTCGGCTGTTGTGTGTCTAAATTACTAGAAACAGGCTGTAATTGTAACATAAGTTCCTGTTGTTGCTGGTAATAAAGCTCCTCATCAGTGGGCATGTTTCTATCCATTTCCATTATTATTCCCCTCTTGAATGAGTTTTGATTTAGTTTAGTTTTATTCAAAATCTACACCACAAATGTGGGTGGTGTTTGGAAATATACAAGCTTAAACTAGATTTCCGCTACAGTTTATGGCTTAGGTCTGGCTTGTAGCAGACTAACAAAACACATTGTTTAAATTAGTAATTTTCTATTATTTCCTAGCCAATATTTTATAGTTCACAGCTTAATATAGTATAGAATACTGTTACAATAATGCGCTTTTTCACAGTGGCATCTCTCTATGTTTGACAAACTTAATTCACGTCAGCAGCAAGCTGTTAAGGCTATTGATACCCCCGTATTGGTGCTGGCAGGCGCAGGTAGTGGCAAGACCCGAGTCATTACACACAAAATTGCATGGCTGATTCAGCAAACCCAGATGCAGCCACAACACATTGCCGCCGTCACGTTTACCAATAAAGCCGCACGTGAAATGAAACAACGGGTTGGGCAATTGCTCAAAGGTACAAATAGCAAAGGCTTAACCGTTTCCACCTTTCATAATTTAGGTTTGAATATTTTACGCCGAGAAACTAAAACCTTAGGCTTTAAATCCAATATTACGATTTTTGATGCGCAAGACAGTTTGTCGTTACTGAAAGATTTGACTAAAAAACAAGATGATATTGACCAGCAGATTTTAAATAATTTTCAAACAACCATTAGTTTATGGAAAAATGGATTGGTTTCTCCTGAACAAGCGGTGCGTCTATCAGGGAATGACAAAGAGCTACATGCTGCAAAAGTATATAAACACTATCAAAAACAGTTAAAAGCTTATAACGCAGTAGATTTTGATGATTTGATTGCGTTGCCTGTATTTTTATTCCAACAACATCCAGAAGTATTACAAAAATGGCAAGCCAAGATTCGGTATTTATTAGTCGATGAATATCAAGATACCAATGGCAGCCAGTATCAAATGGTTAAGTTATTGGTTGGTGGGCGTTCTGGTTTAACTGTTGTGGGTGATGACGATCAGTCTATTTACGCATGGCGTGGCGCACAACCTGAAAATATGAACCTATTAAAACAGGATTTTCCAAATCTGCAAGTAGTCAAGTTAGAGCAAAATTATCGTTCGAGCAATAATATTCTTAAAGCTGCAAATAGTGTGATTGCCAATAATCCACATGTTTTTGATAAAAAATTATGGAGTGATAAAGGTGCCGGCGATGAGTTGCGAGCAATTGAAACTCGGAGTGCTGAGCATGAATCTGAAAAAGTAATCAGTGAATTGATGAATCATAAGTTTCGTCATCGTACTGAGTATGAGGATTATGCCATTTTATACCGCAGTAATCACCAAGCGCGTTTATTTGAAGCTGAATTGCGTAATCGTCAAATCCCATATTATCTTAGCGGTGGCACGTCTTTTTTCTCGCGTAGTGAAATTAAAGATATAATGGCATATTTGCGTTTATTGGTGAATCAGGATGATGATAATGCTTTTTTACGGATTGCGAATATACCACGGCGTGAAATAGGCATGACGACTTTACATAAATTAGGTGAATATGCTCAACAACGTCATATTGGTTTGTATGCGGCGAGTTTGGAATTGGGTTTAGCTAATCAGCTTTCTAGCCGTGCATTACAGAATTTACAACGTTTTACCCATTGGATTGGTCAGCTTGCGGCGCGTGCGACTTATGAACCGCCGATAACGTTGATTAAATCTTTAGTCAATACAATCAAATATGAAGAATGGTTACAAGAAACTTGTAAGGATAAGCGCATTGCAGCGATGCGTATGGACAATGTAAATGAGTTGATTGAATGGTTGAATCGCTTGCATGAGCAAGAACAAAAAAGTTTACCTGAATTGGTTGCGCATATTATGTTGTTAGATGTGTTAGATCGACAAAATGATGAAAATAATAAAGAAGGCGTGGCATTGATGACCTTACATGCGGCTAAGGGTTTGGAGTTTCCACATGTGTTTTTAGTCGGTATGGAAGAGGATTTATTACCACATCATGGCAGTATGGAAGAGGCTGGGATTCAAGAGGAGCGGCGTTTGGCGTATGTGGGGATTACTCGAGCACAAAAGAGTTTGGTGATGACTTATACAGAGCGACGTAAACGGTTTAGAGATTGGGTTGATACTGAGCCAAGCCGTTTTTTACAGGAGATTCCTGAGGATATTTTGCAATGGGAGCATCGGAAGTCAAAGCCGAAAGTTGATGAAAAAGAAGCCAAGCAGTTAGGTAATGCCCATCTTGCTCATTTGCGGCAAATGTTAAAGAAATAGGCAAAAAAGGCGGTTGACAGCTCTAGGTATTTGAGAAATGATGAGCTATTATTTTAATGTTTCTGTGATTGTATTTTCCGTGGATTCAGTTTGGTCTGCGGTGCAAAAATCATGGTTGCAGGCCGTCTTTGTTCACATTAACTTTAGATAAAATATGCGTTTATGGACACTCCTTATAAAGGTTTTCAGCCTTACACCGAGCTAGATAAAGATAACTTTTACGGTCGCGCGACTGAAAAGCGGATTTTGATGGATAAGGTTTTGATCCACAAGCTGACTTTTTTATTTGCTGCCAGCGGCGTGGGTAAAAGTTCTTTGTTGCGTGCGGCGGTATTGCCTGCGTTGCTTGAGCCGCCTAATGCTTATGATGTTGTTTATTATAATGATTGGGTTGAGCAACCTTTATTTCCATGTATAAGGTTAAAACCTTCGCCTTTCAGGCGAACAGATTTATCTCCCTAAACTCAAGAATGGCTTATAATATGAGAGATGGAATAC
>JADGDW010000011.1 GCA_016744725.1 Candidatus Albibeggiatoa sp. nov. BB20
TTAGAATCATATTGAATTTAATAATAACGGTTCGTTGTTTAACAGTAGTTTTTTAGATAAGGGAAATAGCAGTGGTATTTAATTATTTAGTGTATGTGAGTAATAAACGATCAGATACTATTTCTTTTTCTAGTGTTAATCCTTCCATTTGAAAGCGTTTAAGCATAGACCGTCCAACATTTACATAAATTTCTTCTTCAAATAAATTACTAGGTATTGGAAGCTCACAATTTATGTTTCCTGATTTTTTTGTCCCATCAATACTAAGGGCAACATATGCCCCGCGTTTTTTACACTTTTCAATTTCATTGAATAATTCTTCCAATTTAAAGTCTTGGCCTCCATACAATATAGCTTGGCTATGCTTATATGGCGGATCACAATATATGAAGTCACCAGCATTGGCTAATCTCATGGCTTTTTTGTAATCCATTAGTTCAAATTGTGTGTGCTGCACTCTTTCATGCCATATATCAGTGCGTTTGTTAAAGCTTTCAGGTCTTATCGGTTCATGTACGCCACATGGTGTAGACATATAACCATCAGCCTTTCTAAATCTCACAACTCCACCATAACATGCTCTACATAAAAATAAGAGGTCAGCTCCATTAGGGTTTGCATTATATGAAGCTTTAATTTTCTCATATCCATCTTTCTTAGTATTTCCATGAGCAATTAACCACCTTTGTTCATACCATTCCTTTAAAACATTAGGTTCATTTTTGAGTGTGGTAAAGATTTCAATTAATGGCTGAAAAGCATCAGAAGCAAGTGCATCTTTAGGTGATAACGTCGAAAGAATTGCGCCACTACCTAAGAATGGTTCATAGTATCGATTAAATTTATCAGGGAAATATCCAACAATTTCATGTGCAAATTTTTGCTTATTTCCCACCCACTTTAGAAGTTGTGTAGTAAATGGTTTTACATGTAGAGAATCATCAAATAGTAATGTCTGCATCATATTTATTTATCAAAGTAATAAGTCTTGGGTTTTATAATATTCTGATATGGGATATTCCACAATAGGATATACAATCCTTTTATGGCTGGTGGAACTTATATCGAAAGAGAAATATTACATAACCTTTTAAGGCAACAACGTGATGAAGCTGGGCTTCGCCAGGTGGATGTTGCTAAAAAATTAGGTAAGCCTCAATCATACATCAGTAAATATGAAACTGGTGAAAAAAATCTTGATATTATTGAAATCAAAGAGGTTTGTGAGGTGCTAGGAATTAAGCTCTCTGATTTTGCAAAAAAACTTGAAAATAAACTATGAAAGCAAGCTCGCAATTTTCTAATATGCCTAAGTCATTCTGGGCAACTGTAAGAAGTATAAGTCAAAAAGTTGGGTACACTGTCAGAGGTAAAGGAATTGTTAAAATACCAACTATAGATGAAGTGCATCAAGCCTTTATTGATCTTCATCTTAATCCTGAAGAAATCAAGAAAAATGATACTCCTACACAATTAGCAAAAAATTTAAAATCATATTATGAGTATAGAGCAGAAATTCTTAATAATTTTGTAGAGCCAAGGCTCATGGATGCTGATAGAGCTAAGAAAGAATTTGAAAAGCTATTTGATGCTTTAAATCCTTCATGTCCAATTCCTATGAATAAACAAAAAGGTGATAAAAAAGCTCCTGCATACTTCACATGTATCATAAATATGATTGTGGAGACAAAAGCAAAAAATATAGGCTGTGATTATGATCCACGGGAACTAACTACTGTTACAACAAATGGTGTTCCTTTAAGAACTTTAGCTAGGCGTGTTGATGGTGCTTTTCCTAGTACGGTTAATCCTACAGCTATTTGGGAAGTTAAAGAATATTATTACACTACTACTTTTGGTAGTCGTGTTGCTGATGGTGTGTACGAAACATTACTTGATGGTATGGAATTGGAAGAACTTTATGAGCATGAAAAAATAAAAGTTTATCACTGTCTCATGATTGATTCTCACTACACATGGTGGAATTGTGGAAAATCATATTTATGTAGAATTATTGATATGATCCATATGGGATATGTAGATGAGGTTTTATTTGGTTATGAAGTTATTGAAAGGTTGCCTACTTTAGTTCAAGAATGGATTTGTATTATTAATGATGAAAAGCTTTTATGATGAAATATCCTTTTTAATTTAACAATAGTGGTTCAATCTTTAATAATAATGTATTTTCTGTCAGAATGACCAGCGTTATTTTTTATAATTGCATTGGAAATTAATATGAGTTCTCGTAATAAATATTTGTTGATTTTGGCTTCTATTTTTATGTTTTTAAGTATTCTTTTAGGATTGATTAATTAACTAGAGATTGTGACTACGATTACTTATGATGTGCTTTTCTTTTTGTTATTGTTTGTTGCTGCTAACTTTATTTTTTATCAACTCTTGCATAAGATGCTTAAAACTTTAGAGCAACTTAAATTTAAGACCGATAGTTTTTTAAAACCAGTTGATTTGCAACGTATTGAAAATCTTGAAGCTGCTGTTGCTGATTTTAGACAATTGGTTTCTGTTCAGAATAAAAAGATTGCTATCTTGACTCAAAAACTAGATAAGAAGTGATTTTTAAAATAGCTTTGCCCAAAAAGTAGGGCTATTTCAATTATTAACTTTTAGTTGACTTGTAATCTTAACGTTTACTACAATACACCCCATACTATATAAATCCTTCAACTAACTTACAGTACTTGATTTAAACAAGGGCTTTATATAGTTAAAAATCTTTCTGTTTAACTAATGATTGGGGGTTTATATGACATCTGATGATGTTGTTCAATCTGATATAAAGGTTGCTGATACTAAGGATTCAAATTCTAAAGAAACTGATTCTAAAAAGGGTAAAGAATCTTTTCTTTTTGTCTTTGATTCTGTAGCTGATTTTTTAGGCTCATTTTTGGATGCTGTTCTTCATGCTTTAACTCTTGTTCTTGTTGTTCTTCTTCTCCCTCTTCTTTTTCTCATATCGCCAGTTACTTCTACTATTTCAGTATCTTCCGATTTTCATTTATTCAAACAACAATCTGTTAAAGAAATTAAATTATTACCTTCTGAACAAACCTATTTTGAGCAACAACTTTCTGGTCAAGTGCCTAAAGTTGAATCTCAGCATGTAAGTCTTATTTTGGACGTTTTACAAGGTGCTAATACACTTCTTGATTTTTCTTTAGATGATGTACTTTCTTCTGTCACAAAACATGAATTTACAGCTCTTCATTTTTTTGAACGATGGTTTCGTAAAATATCTGAGGCTCAATCTTTACCTGAAGTTTCACAATTACCCATTGATTTTCGTTTAGCTTATATTGAATATTTTTCAAGTTTAGAAAGATATTTGCAAGCATCTCAGGAAAGACTTGATTTTGTTAACTCTAATGGTTTTTTTGATATGCTTATTTTAGCTCGTTTTTACTTGTATTCTGATAAGTCTTTGATAGATCATTCTTATGTTAAACGTCGCCGACAAGCATTGAATTCAGCACTTGAAAGATTTAAACAAGCTCAATTAAAACTAAGAAGTGTAGGCATTCAATATGGAGTGGATGTAAAAACGCATTTTCCTTCCTCTTATCAACCCATTCATCAATTTGAACCTTTCAAATCTCATTTAGATTAATTTACTAACAAAAATGGCTCTATCCCAAAGATAAAGCTGTTTTTGTTATTTTTCTTCTTTTAGAGATTTTAGTAAGTTTTCTATACCTTCAAAACCTTTCTTTATTTTTTGTAGTTCACTTTCAAGACTATTAATTAATCCTTCCTTAGAATTTGGGTCTTCGCTGTTAATGTCTCTTTTTCCAAACATAATATATTTAACGTCAACTCCTGTTGTCATGATTTTTTCAAAATAGTTTGGGTTTGGTTTTCTCACATCTCGTTCGTAATTGCTTTGGGTTTCTTTTGTTACATCTCCATTTTTTCCAAATTCTGTTTGATTAAGCCCGATTCTAAGTCGTTCTTCTTTTAACCGCTCACCTAGAGTTGACATTTTGTTAATTCTCCATAAAAAGTTAATTATAAAAATAACGTAAATAACGTTTACATGTTGCCTTATTGTTTACTATGGTACTTCTCAAGACATACGGACACAGGCCTACAAAAGCCAGCATAGTTAAACAATGACCGTATATAGTAAAACATTGACGAAAAAATAACACATTACATGTGATAGGAATTTAGCCATGTTGTACCTAACCAAGACAGACACACGCCTTACCTGCGTAGCTTCACAAAGAAGTTTTATGTCTATCGTTTGGTATACAGCAAAAGCTATGAACGGAAAGCCAATAGGCTCAAAAGCTTATCTTAAACAAGCAACTGCTTTTGTTCAATCGTGGAATAAAAAAGCCTGTACAGGTGGCATATTTCATTTAGTACCTGTTAAATCACGATCTCATGTTGATTTAACGACATCACATCAACAATCCCTTGTTGATACTTTATTCGCTCAATGCTTACCCTACCCTTTTCCAAAATTGAGCGGCGTTTTCTCCCTGAAAGCACCAATCAGTTTTGGCTTTTTCTCATATCCCGTCACCCTATTCAAACAGGCAAATAAACTCCTGCTCAAAATCCAATTAACTAGAAAATCATAAGGGTAATTTGATGACTGAGGTTATTAAACAACAGGCTTTATTTGAACAACAAGCACAGCAAATGTTAACTAAATATGCTTACTGCTTTGTTCCTGTGGTCACTAAACAACGTCTTGGATTAGATGCGGGCTTAGGCATTAATCGAGTAGATACCATGCTTAGGACTGGTGTATTACCTTCTTATTCATTAGGTACAGTAAAACTGGTTAATTTGGCAGCAATGTTTGTTCAAAAAAATATGTTGCCATCAGTGTTATTGCCTAATCCAATACCAAAGGAACGTTTTGCTGACTTAGTGGGTACGTCCACATCGGCGGTGCAAGGTTGGATAAATAACGGTTATTTACCTACGGTTAAAAAAGGCAAATATCGTTTGATAGATTTATTAACACTGTTTTCTAACTGTGTATCGTTAAATAAATCCGTAACTTACGATTTAAAGAGGTTGCAGAATTGAAGAAAAGAAAAGAAAAGAAAAGAAAAGAAAAGAAAAGGGAAATACATGTGTGATGTTAGCACATTTTAACAATGACAGTTGTATGAAGGCGAACTTGTGCAACTGTGATTTTTAGAAGGATTTAGGACTATGGATGACTTAAAACAACAGGTTCTTAATTTAGAACGTGAAAATGCTTAATTGAAAGGAGAAAATCAAGCTTTAAAAGATAGAGCTGATTTTTTCTTTAAACAATAGGATGACGTTAGCCTTCGTTATAAAGTTTTTTTATATTTTGTTTTTGTTTTTATGGCATTTTCAAATATTAAATTGGTAGGGGATTGGTCGTTATGAACTTGCAGCAAGCGATGGAACTTACTGAATGTAGATGGGCTTATTTATGATTTTGAGGGAATTGAATTAACCCCAAGACCAGAAAAAGCTTTGGAAATTATCCATATTTTATCTTCCGATATTTGGGATCAAGGCACTGTTTCTATTAATGTTGATTTTATTTTTTCGGGGTTTTCAATCTCTAACCGTTTTCAGGCTATCAGTTGCTTGTCTGAATATTTAAATACTCTTAGTACAAGAATTGATAGTGACGTAATGAGTAATAAAGAGGCTTAAGAATTTAACTTTTCAATTGATGAAAAAACTAAATTTAAAAACTTATCAAGTTTATTTAAGGAAAAATAGCGAAATGAAATTAGGAACAGAAGGATTGAAGATGAAAAGACAGTAGAGAGCAAATACAAGATTAAAGAAAAACCAATTATGACAAACTGCTAGAGAAATTTAAAAAACTCTACTTACAAGAACAACACAAGGAAAAACCATCTGCAATATTAGTGGAATTTTAATTTAGCTCACTAACTATTGGTTTTTTATGGATACAACAACTCTTATATTCGGGACATACCTATTCCACCCTACATAAATATTTTATACAAACGATTGATTTATTTTGATAAAATTCATCAGGTATCAGTGGCAGTTTAAAAAATCAAATTATAACAACGCAGAGTATATTCATTAAACCGCACATACACTCTCTAATATTTTACAGTTTTTTCGGTGATTGAGAACTTTCCCTAATTTTAGACTCCAAGAAACTTAGATTATTTTGCGTAACATCAATTAAACAGCAAAATCTATCTTTTAATTTCATATTTTCACTCAGCAATGCCCCTCAAAACACGTTATACTAAATCACATCTCGTTTAGTTGAAACTAAAGGATTTTATCTTATGAGAATGTTAACATTTTGGACTATTTTACTGTGTTCTTCAGTGACAATTGCAGCAGAAATTGATCTTAGCAAAGCCTATATTATTCCTGATGGTACGCCAAATTCAAATGAATTAGTGATTGGTGGGGTTGAAACAAGCAATGGCGATACGATTTTAGTTGAAGACTTTTTGCTTAATTTTTTTGTAGATGCTGATAATGCACAACAAGTTGATTTAAGAAGTACCAGACAAGCCGTTGATGCTGACTTATTACAACAACGTTTACGTGGCACGGTATGGATAGGTGAATATGATAGTGGACAAACGGTTTATCTTACTCGTTTCACATTTCAAACCATTCAAAATGGATTTGTAGTCGGTGAGATGGAACATAAAACCGCTGAGCCAGAACCGAGTAAAAAGCTGGTTGTACAGGTATTAGGAGAAATTCGAACTCAATTTCTCGTCGATTTAGATGCAGAAGACCCTGATAATGAGCTGACTTGGGTTGATGCGAGCGAATTGAGTGATGACACTTTTTATCCTGAGTCTTACATAAGACATTTAATCCGTTTGCGTCGTGGCAATAGTATCGAAACCATTCATCCAGGACGGGGTTGGGGACGGTTTAATGTATATGATTTAGCGTTGGAAAATGCCGAGTTGCGCGGTAGTATTTATGTGCCTTCAGAAAATTATCGCAGTGCGGAAACCTTTGGAAATGGCTTCGTTAGCCTAACTGAAGAAATAGCCATCCCGATTATTAGAGATGACAATGTATTTGAATAATGCGTCGTCGTTAAAAAATCCCGTTTAAAACTAAAAACCAACCGATTTCCCTCTTTAGTTGTATTATTATCATCTTGTAATATTGATATAACTATTGAGGTATTTCTGGCTAGCTATATGCCAGTGTAGCAGCTGTAGTCTTTTTTATTAATTCAGGAGGAATGATGCGTTATTGGATTTTTGCTTTACTAGCCCTATTTTCTAGTGCCACGTTAGCTGAAGTGAGCCCTTGTTATTATAAAGTGACTCAAGTTAAGCAAGACGATATGTTATGGATTCGTTCAGGCCCTAATATCAAATATCAGCGTGTGGGTGCTATTCCTCCTTCTGCCACAGAAATTACAGCGACAGGTGTAGATATTAGTGTTGATAACACTTTTTGGTTGCCGATTCGTTATCAAGGTATTTATGGCTGGGTCAATCGTGATTTTTTAACTGAAGATTGCCGTTGTGCTTATCAAGTTGAAGGGGTTAAATCAGATGACCAATTATGGGTGCGTGCAGGCCCTAGTGTGAAACACGAAAAAGTTGGTGCAATCCCATATAATGGGACTGGCGTTCAAGTGACAGGTCTTTCTGTCCAAGTACAAAAAGATTATTGGGCAACCATTCGCTATAACAACATCGAAGGTTGGATCAATCTAGGTTATGTGACAAAACAATGTGATTTTGTGCCTTTGTCTCAATGTGATTATAAAGTGAATAATGTGAAAGCGGATGATACCTTGAGTATGCGCTTTGGCCCTAGTACCAAGTATGAAAAAGTGCTTGCAATTCCATCAGATAAAAGTACCATCAAATTGATGGGGGAGGGTATTAAAGTGGGTAAAACCACTTGGATACCGATTCAATATGCAGATAAAACAGGCTGGGTTAATCAGCATTATGTGCAGAAAAACTGTCAGACACCTAGTGTTATAAAACAGTAATTATAAAATTGGGGATATTCTTGCTTTCCTAGTTTTGGACGGCCTTAATCGCATAGGTTTAATTTATGAAATGGCAACACTTTATTTTAGTTTTAGTATTTAACTCTTTGGCCTTCTCGGCACATGCTGTAGATTTGCTTAACCAAACGGTTGACAAAGCACTACAAGCACAGTGCCTAGACCAAAGCCAAACTGCGGTTAGCATCGTATCGATTCCAAGAGGAGAGCAGGTTTATAGCTATAATCCAAGTACACCATTACTTCCTGCTTCGACCTTAAAAGTAGTAACAACAGCAGCCTCATTAAATTATTTAGGCCCTGAGTTTCGCTTTCACACCCGAATTTATCATACAGGTCAAAGATCGGGCAGCACCATTAAAGGTGATCTTGTCATCAAAGGCGGAGGAGACCCGAAACTGAGTGCTGAGAATTTATGGCGCATTGCGGAACAATTAAAAGACAGCGGTGTTGATTTAGTGACAGGTAACTTAATTTATGACATCTCATTTTTTGATGGTTTAGATAAAGCCCCAGCGTGGGAAGAAGTTCGCAGCCAACGTGCTTATGATGCAAAATTATGCGCGTTATCTTTAAACTTCAATACGATTACAGTACATGCGTTACCTACTATTCCTGGCCAGCCGCTCAAAGTATGGTTAGAGCCTGCACCACGTTATATCCAAATTATTAATGAAACTCGGACGACTTCTCGCAGTAAAAATACTATTTCAGCAAAACGGGGTATTACCGAAAATGGACAGACTTACATTAAGATAGCTGGACGTTTATCAAATAAATCGGCTGAAAAAATCATTCGTTTAAATGTGCTAAATCCATCGCGCTATGCAGTTGAAAGTTTCCGCAATATTTTAGCTGAGATAGGGATTCAAGTTGCAGGACAAACCTTGCGTACCGTAACACCAAGTAGTGCCAAATTATTATATACGCATTCATCAGAACCTTTATCTTTGATTTTGAAAGAATTAAATACATTTTCTAATAATTTCATTGCAGAACAAATTATAAAAACCATGGCAGCGAAACAATTAGGTCAACCGGGTAGTCATGCTGAAGGTTTGCAATTAGTAGCAAATTTTCTACGTGAATCAGGCGTACATACCCGTGGTTTGATTTTAGCTGATGGCTCAGGTTTGTCGCGACGCAATCGTTTCACAGCACAGGCGATGACCGATTTATTAGCTGAGATTTATCCACGCTTTGATATTGGCCCTGATTTTCTGGCCTCATTGCGGGTGATGGGTGCAAATGGCGTGCATTCTAAGCGATTGGCGAATTCTCCTGCAAAAGCTAAAATTCGAGCTAAAACAGGCACATTAAGAAAAGTCAGCACGCTAACAGGTTATGTACCGAGTCAAACAGGTGATTTATATGCGTATGCCTTCTTTTTGAATAATAATCGTTGCGGTTATCGCGGTGCGGATAAGATTGAGGATAAGATTGTCAACGCAATTTATCAACATGGTGGTCGCTCGATGTACAGTGCAAACCGTTCTTTATCTCCAAGCCGTAGTATGCAGTAATTTCAAATATTAAATGGGCAGTCTTATTGAATTATTTCAAAATAGGACTGCCACTCTCTTCAATTTAAAATTATTTTTTGGCTCTTAATCAATATCTTAGATTCTGCCGTAATTGTCATCAAAACGGACAATATCATCCTCACCAAGATAACCACCAGATTGCACTTCAATAATTTCTAGAGGGACTTTTCCTGGATTTTCCAAACGGTGTTTTGTGCCCAAAGGAATGTAAGTAGACTGATTTTCAGTCACGATAAACGTTTCTTCACCACAAGTTACTTTGGCCGTGCCTTTCACAACAATCCAATGTTCTGAGCGATGATAGTGCATTTGCAACGACATACACGCACCGGGATTTACCATAATACGCTTAACCTGAAAACGCGATTCAACATCAATATTTTCATAAGTACCCCAAGGTCGATGTACTCGGCGATGTAAATTCACTTCTTCACGGTTTTGTTGTTTCAGCTTTGTCACAATTTTCTTAATATCTTGCACTTGGTCTTTATGTGCAATCATCACCGCGTCAGCCGTTTCAACCACCACATGATCTTCTAAGCCAATCGCGGCAATTAAACGATATTCCGACCGTAAATAGCAATTTTTTACATTTTCGGTTAGTACATCACCATGATAGACATTGCCATCCATATCTTGATCCGAAATTTCCCATAAAGATGACCATGAACCCACATCATTCCAACCTGCATCCAATGGAATCACAATCGCATCTTGGGTTTTTTCCATTACTGCATAGTCAATGGAATCGCTAGGAGAAAGCTTAAATGCGGCTTTATCTAAACGTAAAAAATCAATATCTTCAATTGCATTTTCTACTGCCTGATGACATGCACCATACATATCAGGATTAAATTTTTTTAATTCTTGTAAATAGCGTTCGGCTTTAAACATGAACATACCACTATTCCAATAATAGTCACCAGATTGTACATAATATTCAGCGGTTGCTAAATCAGGTTTTTCAACAAATTGAGCCACTTTAAAAGCTTCAGTATCAGGAATCAGCACATCTTCGGTTTTAATATAGCCGTAACCTGTTTCTGGATGTGATGGTACAATCCCAAAAGTGACTAAATCACCCTCTTGTGCTAATAAATAGCCCGCACTGACTGCATCACGGAAAACATCCGCATTTTTAATTACATGATCGGCAGGCAAGACCAGCAATGTGGCCTCTTTATCATAAATAAGTGCTTGAAATGCTGCGATTGCCACCGCTGGAGCTGTGTTTCGGCCAACAGGTTCAAGAATAATTCGCTGGGCGGATTGATTGATTTCGCGTAATTGTTCTGCAACAAGAAACCGATGGACTTCATTACACACCACAATGGGTTTATCTAATTGAGGTAAACCATTGAGACGTAAACTGGTATCTTGCAATAATGTATTATCGCCAACAAGTGCAAGCAGTTGCTTTGGATAATATTCACGGGAAAGTGGCCATAAACGACTACCTATACCACCAGACAATATGACAGGAGTGAGCATAATAAGTTTTCATAATAATAAGTAATATTTGTTGCCCATTTTATCAAGAAAAAAACCTCACAATAAAGTTATTCAGTTTTGATTAGCAAATAAACTGGAATTAGGCACTTGATTTATTCAAATAATCAGCTTCTTGGACTCCAAAGTTTCCTTTATTGTCCAAACTATTGATGTAAAGAAATCATGATTTTGTCTCGTTCTTAATATATGGGAACAAAAATAAGTTAATTACCATTACTAGAAATCTGTACTAATTATTCACATCGTCATCAACTGAGCAATGAAACATTGTCTGACAAGTCTCTTATGTGCGTTTAGGTGGGCTGTAACGTGTCCACACCTAAGTCTTCAATCACAATGCGGTCAAAATGGCTAGCCAAATAATCACTTAATTCATGTAATACGGCTTGTCTTTGATTGCTAATACGAAAATGTAGTTTTGCCACTCGGAGCTTGGCTTTTGCTCGTCGTTGGCTACCTTTTTGTTTTCGTGACAAAGCACGTTGATATTTCTTGAGTTTATTAAGACTCACTTTTAATTTTTGGTTAGCGGGAAAAACGATTCCATTACTTAAAGTGGCTAAACTTTTAATCCCGAAATCCACACCAACACTGGGTTGACGGTCAACATCCTTTGGGTTGTATTCTTGGGTTTCAACTAAAATAGATGCAAAGTATTTCCCTGCTTTTTTACTTATCATGACCTGCTTAGCAATACCATCAAAACGTAGTTTTTGGCGCATTCGTATCTTGGTTTTGAGCTTTTCTATTCGCAGCAAACGTCCGTCAACATCAAATTTAGCTTTTTCTCGTAATGCAAAAGAATCATTGACACCTTTCTTTTTAAATTGCGGAAATCCTGCTTTTTGTTTGGCTTTAACTCGTCTGAAAAAGTGCTTGTAGGCATTATCTAAATCATCAATCGCATTACGAGTCACGCGGCTAGAGACTTCTGTATACCATTCGAATTGCGGGCGGATTGTTTTGATATAATACTGGTAAGCGGCAGATTTAGACCATTTGTTATCTTTGAAATAAGCGAGTAATTGGTTGTAACAATGACGACGTGAACCACACGCTTTATCTAAATAGACAGCTTGTTCCTTTGTCGGTCTGAGTTCAACTTTATGCGCTAACAACATCATTTAAAGCGTCCATTAACTTCTTATGGCTATGACTACCATGTAAGCGAGCAGAAAATACGGTATCGTCATATCTTGTCTCACCTTTCATTTTCCTCGCTGGCAATCACTATCCTGTCAATTCCCACTTCCTTAACTGGGCAGGACTTGAACCTAGTATCTTTGCAGCTTCACCTATTTTTACAAGTTTTTTTAACATTAGTACATCAATAGTGAAAATTAGTGTGGATTTAAAGTTGCAGTTATTACCCCCTCAGCCTTGCATCATGCAGGGCTTTTTTTTGCTAAAGCAACCTGAGTTCAATGTGAATTTTAGTATTTCATAATTGATAAATCAGTTGTTTAGCTTGCTCACCAATAAATTAAATTGTAACCATAAATCTTCATACTGAACTTGATAGACCACAAATAATTCATTGCTAATGGTCTGTAAATCAATCGTTGCTCGGCGTTTTTCACCTAATTTCAATCGTATAAAATCCACATTAAAATCTGCTTCTAACAAGTATTTATCTGTAGACTTTAAAGTCACGGTAAAGCTGCCATCTGCGTTGTACAATATTTTTTCTATATTATCAAATTGTTGCAATAAATCTATCAAACGATTTGGATAAATAACGGTGGGGTAAATTTTTTGTTTTGAACCATCAGCATAAGTCATTTGTGCTTCAGAACGCGCCCGAAAGTTATTAGGAAAATCTAAATCATTGGGGAATTCCATTCCAAACCCACAATCAAAGCTACAAAAATCATTGGGTGCTGGTTCAATAAATGCGTCAAACATACCAATCATCATCACATCAGTTTCAAATCGAATTTGGCGGCGGGTCGTTACTGTTTGATTAAATCCCATCATCACATCACCTTGAGAACTGAGTACAATTTGACTGTCTTGGCCTAAAGCTCGTTGTAAATCTACAGGATTATTAGGGGCAGGAATTAACACAAAGGTTTGAAAATCAGGTGTAGTCATCCGAAAATAACCATTTTCAAGCACTTCGATCCCAACTTTTACATTCAATGGTGCTTGTTCAATATTATTCGTATTGGGCATAAACGCAAATACAGTCCCTTCATATTCATCCGTACCCACGATGTTAAATATCCCAAATTGGTTTTGGGTAAAAATAAATTTACTTAAATCAAGCTGATCCAAACGTGGCACTTTTAAGCTTGCATTGAAACTATTTCGCACTGTATTGCCAGTACCTAAACCTGCAAATCCAATACGGCTATTAGTATTGATAATAAAAGGTAAATCAATGTTATTTGATATATTTTGATTAGAAAATGCGGGAAAGCTCAGCAAAGCCTTTTCTGGTGCAGTTAATGCACCCGTTTGTACATCAATCTGCCATGTGTCAGGTAATAATGTTTGAATGGTTTCTATACTGATAAATTTGGGATTTAAATTCGCGATAATTTTGCTGATAAGCGTTGTATTTTGCCATTCTTCGATATTCAAAGCATTTAAGTGATGTTCAGTCCATAATTGAATTATTTCGGGGCTAAAAGCAGCAATATTATCACGTGTCAGCCCAGAAAATGCACTGACTGGAATATGTGAAAATTGTTCTGTTGTAAGATTATTAATAATACGTGGCGACATGAACTGCATTGATTCTGCAACGATACCTGCAAAGGCTTCGGCTGGGATTAATGCCAATTCATTGCTATCTAAAATGCGCCATAGCGTTGGCTCAAACATCATTTGTGCTGCAGTAAGTAGGCTCAATTGTTGTGGTTTAAGATTGAAATCTTGCAAATCAGGTGATTCAGTATCATTTGGAAAAATAACATTGATAAGTGTCACTTTAGCTGGTAATACGGTTGTGGGACTGAGACGGACATTTTTCAGAATAGAACCTTCAGCAATTTGTGCCATCCCAATAAATGGCGGATTGTTTAAATTGCCAATAATTTCCCCATCAATCACTCCACCAAATAATGATGAACCTGCTTGCAGTGTCATAAATCCTTTAATCGTACCAAAATTACGTACCCATCCAGTTAATTCACCTGTACCAAGACTCGATTTCAATATGGCATTTTCCGCAATAGTTATATTTTGCAATAATCCATTATTATCAATCTGACCCACAATAATACCGCCTGTTAAATCAGAATATTGAGTGAGATGAATGTCTTGCACCGTGCCTTGACTTTGATTCGAGCCACTCATTTTGCCGCCAATCAGTAGTGAATTCGGCAATAACTCAATACTTGCCACAAGACCTACACTTTGACTTTCATTTTCTAAGCGACCACCTGTTACAACACCTGCTTTTAAAATGGTTAAATTTCCTGAAACCTGATTTTGATTGGTGGTTGGTACAGGTACAATTCCCAGTTTTGGGGTTCTGGGTAAACCGTTATTGCCCGCAGTCACATTAGGTTGTTCTTCAGTCTCTGGTGGTAAAGTTGGCGGTTGTTCGGGTGGAAGTGTTGGCTCAGTTGGGGGTTGTTCAGGCGTGATAGGCTCTGGTTCAACAGGTGGTAATTCAGGTTCTGGAACGATTATCGGTTGTTCAGGTATTATGGGCTCAGGCTCAATAGGTGGCTGTTCAGGTATTACGGGTTCTGGCTCAACAATATCGCAATCTAAACTTGATACATTTAAAGAGGTTTCTGCCGATTGAGTGGTATTATCAAAAGCTAAAAGGCTGTAAGTGTAACTTGTGGCACATTCAACGCTATTATCTGTGAAACTAGTAGAATTTGCAGCTAAACTGCTTATTAATGTCCCATCGCGTGATAACTCAAAACCTGTTTCGGCATTATAATCATCTGACCAAGTTAAATTAATTGAAGTTTGTTGTATCGTGTTCGCTACAAAATTGTTGGGTGCGGTGCTTAACTCTGGACAGTCGTTGCTGGTGTTTTTTTCTGTTATTGCAGTGGATTGTGTCCCATCACTGGCAACGGCGACTAGACTATAAATATAAGTTGTCGCGCAATCAAATTCCGCATCAAGGAAATCGCTGGTATTTTTACTCAAGTCAAACTCAACAAGGCTGGTTTCATCATCCTCGATTTGACGAGTTAAAAGATAACCTGTTTCTGAGTCCGTATTGTCAGCCCAAATTAAATTCACTTCCGTATCCGTATTGCTGGTTTGTAAATTCGATGGGGCACATAATGCGGTACTGATTTCTAAACTGGTATTGCTGGAATTGCTTGCACTGCCTCGGGCTGCAATGGAATAACTGTATGCGGTTTCACAATTCAATCCAGTATCTTGATAAGTTTCAATATCACGCGCCAAATCAAAAGAAATTTCAATGCTATTGGTATCACGATTAAACCGTTGCAGCACAAACCCTAACTCTTTGCTACTGGTATCAATCCAAGTGAGCAATATCATATCGCTGCTGATATTTTCGACTTGAAAGTTGTCAGGGGAATTCGGTGGCGCAGGTGGACAAATATTGGTTTGGACTGTAATTGAGCTCGGGTCAGAATCGCCATCCGCATTGGTCGCAACGATGTCAAATGTGTAGCTGGTATTACATTTAGCTGCTTGAGAATAACTGCGGGTGCTGCTACTGACAGTCTTAACAGGGCTACCCGAGCGATAAATAGTAAAAGAATCAGCTACATTATCAGGATATGTCCAGCTAAAACTGGCTTGACTTGAATTATTTGTAGTGTCCTTTAAACCCAAAACATTATAAAGGATTTGTTCATCACCAAAGGTAAACACCGCATTGTCTGGAAAAGTCACATTACTGAAAATAGCGCTGCTGCCATCATTGCTATCTGCTGTGATTACAATGTCATAAGCTGAAGGCGTATCGGAATTATTGCCCAGTCCATCACTATCAATCATCAAAACCATATCCGAGCTTAAACTAAAACTACTGACATCGACTTCCATATTGACCGCAACGCCACTGGTATTGCGCACTTTCCATTCTTGTTGGATTCGTTTGCTGACGGTGAAATTATAATAACTATTCACAATTTGCGTCGTTACATATTGCGTCACATCATTGCTTAAACCAAAATTATCATTGCCCCATAAAACCGCTTGCCCATCGGCTAAACTGGTTTGCTCCATTGTGATAATACTGCCACTATCCACGCTTTTGGATTTGGTTTGATTTAAGTCATTGGCATCATCACGAATAATCCCCGCGATGTTGTTATTATAATCCCCTGTATTTGCACCACTGTTATAAGCGAAGGTCTCGCTCATATCCCATAAAATCGTGCCATCTGCTGCAATATAATTCACACTGTCTTGAAGCGTAATTCCATATTTTAAAGCAAGATAAGCGTTTACTTTTTGTAATTCATCATCAGTTAAGGCACGGTCATAAATAATAAATTCGGCTAACATACCTGAATAGTCAGCAATAGCACCACTATTTTTGCCTAAATACGCAGTATCATCGGGTAAAGATGCACCAATTGCCGAACTGGTATCATAATCAGAATAAATTAAACCGTTATAAAAACCATCTTTTTGACTATCGCCTGCAATATCATCTCTAACCCCAACTAACATTGAAATATTTGACGGCACACTGCTACTGTTAAATGCAGCCTTTCCATTCCCATCTAATGTGCCATTTTGCATCGCGATCCAAGTCACAATATTATCAGCATCCTCAAATTGAAACAGGACTTGATTATCCGTCCGTTTATGCATGACCACAATAATGGTGAGCACTCCAGAATTATTGATATTGGGTACATTTGAGATTTTTAAAAAACGCGCGGCATTGGTAAAGTCAAGATAAGGATTAAAATTAAAGGTTTCATCGCTTGAATCTTGTACAAATAAGGGATAATTACTGGTATTGGTAAAGTTATATCCATTACCTGAACTATCATCCCATTGAGTGATTTCATCAGAGGCGTTAATCATCACTGTTGTGGCATCATCGGCTCTTAGCCATAAGTTTAAATCACTAGAAATACCTGCAGGAGCTGCAAGAACATCAAAAGTGAGCACCAATAGAAGCATAGTAATGCAAAAAAATAGTTTATTTTCCAACGGCATGTTTTTATATGACTTTGTTTTAAATGTTTATAAAGAGGATTACTAGAAATAATAGATATTTTTAGTCATAAAACAAGTTAAAAATGATAATCGTTCTTACAAAGAGGCTCACAATCAAATGAATCCTATCTAACATTAAGTATTGGTTTTATTTTTACTATAGTCAGAATGAATTTAATCCCTGATTCTGCTTGTCCTTAAAGTATCCAAACCCTTATAGTTCCTCTATAATAAACAGTTATGGTAGTTAAAACATTTAAGGAGATGCCATGAAACATCTGACTCGATGGCTGGCGATGACTTTATTATTGATGTCATCTAATTTGTATGCCACCAGTGTCTATTACATTGCCAATAATGGTAATGATGCAAATGATGGGCTAAGTCCTGAAACAGCTTGGCAAACGCCCAGTAGAGTAAAACAAGAAATTTTCCCTGATGGTGCAAAAATCTTGTTAAAGCGCGGTGAAACATTCCGTGGTGAAATGAGTTTACACAAACAACCGCAAAACATCTCATTTGATGCCTATGGTGATGGCGACGCACCTATATTAAAAGGTAGTGTGCTTATTCAAAATTGGCAAAAAACCACCCATCCTAATTTAGACAGCAGTAAAGTCTATGAGGCAGATGTCACGCCGTTTATTACACCTAATTCTGACGGCACTTATGACCCAATCCAATATCTATTTGCTAATGATAGCATGATGACGATTGCGCGTTATCCTAACGTAGATTCACCTTTAGACAAAAACTGGTTAGTGATTGATAAAGGTACGACTAAATTAGGTAAAAATGCAATTAGTGACCAAGCATTAGTGGACTATAAAAAGCCTGATAATTATTGGAAAGGTGCGATTTTACGTTTACGTAACTATAGTTGGAGCTATCGTATTATACCGATTACTGGGTTCAATTCTGCCACAGGTAAGATTGTAGCAACCACCGATAAATACAGCATTGGTACTTATCAGTTACCTGATTGGGGCTATTTCATCGATGATAAATTAGAAGAATTAGATCACCCTGGTGAATGGTATTACGACCAAGATGCACGCAAAATCTATCTTTACCCTAAAAATAATGCCAACCCTAATAATTTGCAGATCGAAGGGATGTTTTATAGTTCTGGCATCACTTTGGGTAATAAGCAAAATGGCGCGACGATTCAAAATTTGAATATTCAACACTATACAGATGTTGCCATTGCCTTAAGCCAAACTAATAATGTCACGATTCAACACAATATTTTCATTCACAACTTACGTGCTTTAAAACCATTCAGTTGTGCAGATTTATACGTTGCAAATAATTATCTGGATCATCAAATAAAATCAGGTTTTGAATTATTTAGCCCTAATTCTTTTGATTTAGGCAATACTGTAATTGAGAAAAACTATATTACTAACACCGCGATGTATCGGGTTTATGGCTGGCGTTATAAAGGTGAATTCGGTGGGATTCCAATTTCTGTATTTAGTACAGGCTATAACGTGCGTAAAAACTTCATTGATACCAGTAGTTATGTCGGTATTTCATTACACGCAGGTGGTGAACATATTATTGAAAATAACTTAGTGATGAATACGCTGGCCTTATTAAATGATGGTGGCGCGATTGTTTATAACTCTGATAATACCAAAGTAAACGGCAATTTCACTTTGAATTCAATTGGCAACGTAGATGATTCTAACGGTTGTATGAGTTTAGCCAAAGACCCTTGTAACCATCACACTACTTATGGCATGGGCATCGGTTCAAACAGTAAATGGAAAGGTAACACCATTGAAGGCAATACGGTTGCGAACAACCAAGATGTTGGGATTCGTTTAAATGCGTTTATCAACACCACTGTACGTAACAATTTGACGTTTAATAATGATGTTGAAGTGCGCTTAGAAGATGAATTAGGCCCATCTTATGGCAACGTAGTTGAAAATAATACCTTAGTGCCTTTAGACCCTGAACGCATTGCTATTTTGCTGACCAATGATACTAATCACGGTCGTTATAACACTAACTTCTATTGCAACCCATATAATGATGTGTACTTAAAACGTGATGGCAAATCTTACTCATTGCCGCATTGGAAGAAAAAATTCCCTCAATACTCGACCACTGCAACTGAATGTAGCATCAAATTAGCCAGTTATAAATCAACGCCGATTGGTGGTAATTTAATGTCTAAAGGCAGCTTTGATGTTGATGAATCTAGTTGGGCTCCTGTTGGGGATTATCTTACATTCGATACGGGTAAATTGGACGGTGGTAGCTTGAAAGTGGTTTATCCTGCTGATAACGGCACGAAAACCAGCTTTACTATTTTTCAACAAAACACGTTCTCAATGACGGAGGGTTCTTGGTATAAAGTCTCATTTAGTACATTGGGCAAAACCTATGGTGGTGTGAGTTTGGCAATTGCCAGAACTAAGCCTGAATATATTTTCGTAGAACGCGCAAATTTTGCCATGGCGAATACACGTAAAGAGCATGAATATTATTTCCAAGCAGGTGAAACCTCTGATGCGATGAAATTATTGTTCACCATCACAGAGGACGATAGCAAAACCTATTGGATTGATAATATTTCTGTAGCTGAAGTGCAATTACAAGATACGCCATTAGCGACTGATATTGCTCAACTATTCATGAATCCAACTGAACGTTCTCATGATTTCAATTTGGGTAGCGCGACTTACAAAGGTTTAAATGGTAATGCTGTAACGGGCAACTTAACCCTTGCCGCTTATTCTTCAAAAGTATTGATGTTAGATGATGGTTCAAGTGCTGCGTCTGACGTGAATGATTGGGATGAGATTCGCCGTGAGTTGGTTCAAGAATATGTAGGGCATATTGTTAATCCTGATGCTGTGTTATTAGATGGTAGTGGTGGCACATCAACAACGCCTACAATCCCAATAGTTACCACCTTGGCAGTACCGCAATTAAGTCTCAATATTGTTGATACTACAGCAAACTTTACTTGGACGGCCGTTGCTAATGCGACCAGTTATGAAATTTATTATTCAACGGCTGAACGGCCAGACTTAGTGAATTTATTAGCTGAAATCGGTGGCACATCCCATAGCATTGAAGTATTACCGGGCTCTGCTTATAACGTCACTGTGGTTGCAAAAGCAGTTGTGAATGGGCAAGAAATTCGTAGCTCAAATTCTAATGTTGAAACCTTTGACGTGCCAGCACAAAATATTGCAGCTCCTCAACTCACTTCAACCGTAAATGGTAATAATGTGACATTGGATTGGACAAGTATTCCAAACGCTGAAATATATTATGTGTACTATGCACCCTATCCAAATGCAGAATCATTGGGTAAATTCCAATTTGCAGGTAATAGTGTCTCAGGTGAGTTAGCACCGGGTTCAGAATATTATTTTGCGGTGCTTGGTTTTGCGCGAATTAACGGCAAGCTAGTTGCAAGTGAAGTGTCTAATGTTGAAGTGGTGATTATTCCTAAATAACATTGCTTAACTTATGAATTAAAAAAGCTGGGTTAGGTTTGACTAATCTGGCTTTTTTTGTGATAGTTAAAAACAGAAAATCTGTTTAAATTTACTGTATATACATTGATAATTTATTTACTGGTCACTGAGAAGGAGTAGGATAATAATGAAATGGTTTACGGTGTTATTCCTGTTATTAGCAAGTTTTTCGGTTTGGGCTGGCGATGCGGCAAAGTTAAACTTTATTGGTTTTTCCGATGCGGGTAATTATCTCGCTTATCAACAGTTTTGGATTTCTGACGGTGAAGATGCAGCCCATGCTGAAATTCACATTATTGATGTTGAGCGAAATCGTCATACGATTCCACCGATTGTACATCATCATCCAGATAGCCACCAATTATCGACGCTACGTCAAAAAAATATCAAAGCAGCTTCAGGTAAGCTCAAAAAATATAAAATCCGCACCAATAATCAAGGCGATTTACTGGTATCTAAACGTTTCAACGATATTGGAGCAAATGGTAAACAAGTGCGTTTTTCAGTCGGTACACCATTGGCTAATATGCCAAATATCAAATATAAATTAAATTTGCAGGAACAAGGCAGTAATATTAATTGTGGTGCAGGCAAAGCTAAAATGTTTCACCTAACCTTGCTTAATGAAGGCGCGAAGAAAACCAAAACCTTGCAAAAAGATAGAAATATTCCAAAAGATCGAGGGTGTCCACTGGGTTATCGAATCCAAGATGTTTATGCTTATCATGAAGAATTTGTCGTGGTATTTTTAAATGTATTTCAAGCAGGTTTTGAAGGTAACAGTATGCGCTACATGATTGTAACGGGTACATTAAACTAGTTTTTGGAGTTAGATTTTGTCTCAAATTATTATTGCAACTAGTATTGCCCCTAAAAATATTGAAAACCAAAAGCTTGCAACAGAAAGCTGGGTAAAATGTGGCTTTAAAGTCGTTTCAGTTAATATTAAGCAAGAAATCAAACAATTACGCTCACAATTTCCACATGTCACTTTTCATGAAGCCAAGCGTGATGCACGTAAACAAGCAGGCCGCCCATTGGTTTATATTAAAGATGTTCTGGCCTATTTAGAAAAGCATGGCACGCCTGTTTGTGGCATTGTAAATTCTGATATTCATTTTAAAGCAGCACCACAAATTGTTGATTTTTTAGAACAATATACAAAAGGTGCATTGTTATTTGCCTCACGAATTGATGTCGATGATTTAGAGCAGCCTGCGGGGCGTACTTGGTGGCGTGGGATGGATACGTTTTTTTTTGATAAAAAAATCATCCCCTTTATACCTGAGTCTCGATTTTGTCTTGGTACACCTTGGTGGGATTTATGGTTTATTCTAATTGCATTAACCAAAGGCGTAGATATTCGTTATTTAACCACACCTTTTGCCTATCATATCGTACACCAATGGAATTGGGATGATGCCATGGCGATTCAGTATGGTGCGCATTTTGTTGAGTTTTTCGGAGCTAAGCCGACATCCGCCCAAGAATTGTTAAATTTAGCAAAAACAGATGAGAAACAAGCATTAGGTACATTGCAGCAAATTACCACAAGTAGTTATAACACAATCTTTTTATCGAAGAAAACCCAATGGATGGCTTATGACATGTATTCGGATTTATTAGATAAAAGCGAATAGATAAACTTCAAATTTAGCCTTACTTAGTTCCTCAAGAGCGAGTAAGGCCGTGTGATAATATTTTATGTGACAACAAGCGATCAAAAGGTTTTTAAATACTTAATGATTCTTCAGCTTTATTGGCTAAAATATAATACTGAGGCTCACCTAAATAGCCATAGAGCTTTGACCAATAATGGCATAAACAAGCATCAGCAAAACCTACTTCACGTAACTGCTCTAAAAAATCCCAACCAAAATCATTGAAAACCAGTGAACCTTGTTCTGAAATAGGATTACCATGATAAGCAGGTTCTAAATAGTGTTCTAATTGCCCATTTTTGACTTCAGCACGACACACAGTTTGTTTTGATACCACATGAAATGGGATTGATAGGAATAATTCCCCTGCAGGTTTTAAAACCCGATAAATTTCTTGTAATGCTTTGTTGGGTTGATTGACATGTTCTAGTACGTCATTTGACATGATTAAATCTAAACTGCTATCAGAAAAACTTAGTTGTTCCAGATTTTCATGGCGCATATTCTTAATCAATCCATCCTGTAGCGTACCGCCTTCAATTTCTTCACCTAAGTATTCGCTACCAATACAAGTTACATCTTCAAGAGACTTAAAATAATTGACTAGCCATTGATAAACAGGGGTAATTTGTTCGGTTGCATATAGCGTTAATGGTTGGTCATTGGCTTCACGACGTTCACGAATACTGTCTTTAATAGCGTGAAGAATAGCGCGTTGTCGGTTATTCAAATGACATTGACATAAAATCCGTTCTCGCCAATTGGGTAACCAACCTTTCTCTGTTGTAACGCCACCAAATTGCTTATCAACTAAAAACATCGAATGTTTATCACAGCCTTTACAAATACCACTAAATTTAAATGAATCCTGCTTAGCATGTTGCTCAATTAGGTTTTGTTCAAATGCTCTATTTGCTGAGAATTGCCCATTTAAATAATATTGTTTGAATGAAGCATAATCATAAAACTTTTGTACTATCATTGCTGATTCATCTCTGCTAATTTTTTGGATGCTAAACGTGCAACAGATTCGTTCGGATATTTTTGTTTGACTTGAGTGAATAAAGTTTTAGCTTGTCCAAAATCTTTTAATTCATAGTAACAATACGCTATTTTCAATTCAGCTTGAGCACGCTTGGTACTATTTGCATAGCGTTCAGTTAATTGCTCATAAGTGACTAAAGCCGAAATAAAATCTTGTTTTGAATAATAAGCTTCAGCTAACCAATATTGTGCATCATCAGCATATTGACTGTTTGGATACATAATGAGAAATTCTTGAAAGTTGCTAATCGCTAATTCATCATTGCCCGCTTCCAGCGATAAGTAGGTTTTTTGATAGGCTTTTTTATCATCAGATGTTGTTGGATTGTTTGGTGCAATATTGTTGCGGCCAATAGGTGTTGTCACAGTTGGTTTTGCTATTGGTTCAAGTCGTTGTGTTTCCATGCGTTTAACTTGATGCTCAAGTAATTCGATCTCACCACGGAGCTGTTGAATTTCAATATGTTGCTGTGCGATTTGGCTATCTTGTTCCAACATCGTTTGCCGTAATTGTGAAACTTGCTGTTGTAAGTACAGCATGTCTGATTCAAGTTGAGTTTGTGCCGATGCTGAATGCATCCAAACACAAAGCCCAAACCATAGCCATTTTTGCATAAAACACCTCATAAAGTGAGACATAAGTTAATCCATATTTTGCAGAATTTATGGGAATAAAACAAGATAAACCCATTTTTATAGCAAAATGCTCAAACCTGTTTCAAATAAACGGGAAATCATCGAATCAATTGTAGAATGGAATGAACCCCGCCGAATAAAACGCATAAGCAGTGAGTTAAAAACCAGCCCTTATCCCATCCTAATAAAATTTTTTAAAATCTGTAGGTCACAGGAGTTAATTAAATTATTTTTTAGAGAGTTCCCTATCTTTAGCTGACATGGTATGTTATGCCCAACTTAAGCATAATGGTGTTGCCATGATTGAAACGGATGACATTTTAATTAAAGTACGCGGTTTAAAGTTTGCCCGTGGGGAACGTTGGATTTTTGATGATATAGATTTAGATATTCCACGCGGTAAAATTACAGCGATTATGGGGCCTAGCGGTACAGGTAAAACGACCTTATTGCGTTTGGTTGGCGGTCAGCTTAAACCAATGGCAGGAACAATTGAAATGGAAGGACAAAATATTCCTAAATTACGTTCATCTGCTTTATATAAATTGCGTAGACAAATGGGCATGTTATTCCAAACAGGTGCATTGCTGACAGATTTAAATGTATATGAAAATGTGGCATTCCCTCTGCGTGAACACACAAAATTGCCTGAATCTTTAATTTACCATTTAGTATTGATGAAATTGCAAACGGTTGGTTTACGCGGTGCACGACTCTTGATGCCCAGTGAATTATCAGGCGGAATGGCACGGCGTGTAGCCTTGGCGCGTTCATTAGTCACCGATCCAACCATGATGATGTATGACGAACCATTTACAGGTCAAGACCCGATTTCTATGGGGGTGTTGGTGCGCTTAATCCGTTCGATTAATGATGCCTTAGGTTTAACCAGTATTTTAGTGTCGCATGATGTGCATGAAACCTTGAGCATCGCTGATAAAGTTTATGTACTTTCCAATGGCAAAATCGTGGGTGTGGGTTCACCAGAAGAATTGAAAAACTCGGATTCAGCATGGGTTAAACAGTTTGTGAATGCGGAATCTGATGGGCCTGTCCCATTCCATTACCCAGCCCCCACTTATGCAGAGGAATTATTAGGAGACGCGGCATGATGAATCAGTTTCAACAATTAGGCCGTTCAACCTTAGATTCATTTTCTAAATTTGGTCGTTCGCAAATCTTCTTAGGCCAGATTTTGGCTTCATTAGGGATTTTGTTTACTCGATTTCGCTTAGTCATTGCGCAAATGTATGCTGTTGGCGTGTTATCGCTGAGTATCATTTTAGTGTCTGGTTTATTCGTGGGCATGGTGCTGGGCTTACAACTTTATAATACCTTAGTGAATTTTGGCTCAACAGAAATTCTAGGCGCAGTGGTTGCATTATCGTTGGTACGAGAATTAGGCCCTGTGATTACAGCCCTCTTATTTGCAGGTCGAGCAGGTTCGGCATTGACTGCAGAAATTGGCCTAATGAAAGCCACAGAGCAATTATCAGCCATGGAAATGATGGCCGTTAATCCTTACAAACGGGTTATTGCACCTCGATTCTTGGCAGGCCTTTTCTCTATGCCATTGTTGGCGGCTATTTTCAGTGCCGTTGGCGTATTCGGTGGCTATTTAATTGTAGTGACTGTCTTGCGGGTTGATGATGGTGCATTTTGGTCATTTATGCAGGCATCAGTAGAATGGCGCAGTGATATTTTAAACGGTGTTATAAAAAGTATTTTCTTTGGTTTTGTCGTGACTTGGATTGCGGTATTTGAAGGTTATGATTGTATTCCAACTTCTGAAGGTGTCAGTCGCGCCACAACCCGAACTGTGGTCTATTCCTCTTTGTCTATCTTGGCTTTAGACTTTGTATTAACGGCGGTGATGTTTGGGGATATTTAAAGGGAAATAAGCCTAATTTAAATTATTGGCAGCCTCATGATGTAATGGGACTGCCAATTTTTTATACTCTGTAGTTGATTTTACTGACAGGCTTTAATCTCAGAATGACCCGTTTTGAAGCTTCCTAACACATCTCTAATCCTAAGCAGCTTTACGCTGTTCCTCAACCATCGTGTGAAGAGGATAAGGCCATTTCCAAGTCACTGTGCTCTGTGGGATCGGTTCCATTGTAATGCAATCTACTGGGCATGGCGGTAAACATAATTCACAACCTGTGCATTCTTTCGCAATGACAGTGTGCATATGCTTCGCAGCACCTAAAATCGCATCAACAGGACAGGCTTGAATACATAGAGTACAACCAATACATGTATTCTCATCAATGATCGCAACTAAGCTTATATTCTCTTCTAAATCATCATCATTGCCATCAATTGGCTTGGGTTCTCTATCCAATAATTCAGCCAAAGCTAACATAGTGGTTTCACCACCGGGCGGACATTGGTTAATTTCTGCCTCCTCATTTGCCATTGCCTCTGCATAAGGGCGACAACCCGGAAAAGTACATTTACCGCACTGCTGCTGCGGCAATAATGCGTCAATTTGATCGACAATGGGGTTGCTTTCTACCTTGAACTTGATTGCTGCATAACCTAATAACAAACCAAAAAATAAAGCTAACAAACTGATGACAGCGATGGCAGTTAATATCATTATCATGAGCTTAACTCATTCCTTTTACATTGAATCTTAAAACTTAAATGTGATGTTCCCTGTTGCACTAACAATGATAACATAGCAAATCATAACATAAGTTAATATAAATCAATTTCTCCTTGTTGGCCATAGTGCCCCATTGTAAAATCTTGCATATTTAAAGCTTCATGTGCATCGGTATTATCTTTGGAAAACACAGAAAATGGCTTGTTATAGGTTTTGAGTAAGCCTTCAACGGGTTGTTGTAAATCTTCTAATGCTAAATGGACTGCTGCACGATCTTGTACTATATTTTGAGTCAATTCAATTTGGTTCACTGCGGCAATCAATATCCGGGTTAAATCATAAGCATGAATAAATCCCGTTGGTGCTTTTATGTCATAGGCTGTTTTTAGCTGTGGGAATAATGTTTTTGCTTGTTTTAATACATTTTGAGCAAACGGATCATCATCTATATCCAGAAAAGAAAAACACGTTTGAATAAAAGCTAAATCTAATTGTTCACGCATGGTGACATCAATCACTTTGGGAAAATCACCGCCTGTGATACCCCAATGGCTGGCAATCGGTAAATGCTGTGTTTCAGGTAATTTCAGCATTGCTTTAGCAAAGGTTTTACCTTCTGGTGCATTACCCACGAAAAAAATCACATCTGCATTGCTATAACTAATCGTACGCAAAATAGCGCGGGCTTTACCTTCAACAACACCCCAATTAAACCAAGTGACTCGTGGCTCAGCATAGCCAAGGGCTAAAAGTGCTGTAGTCATTACTTTATGATTCGCTTTGCCCCAACCTGTGCGTTCTAGTAGTAAATGAGGCGTTTTAAATTTACGTTGTTTTACTGCATAATCTGTAATCACATAACCCGCTTTGCTATCGTCTATAGATAGGCGAAACACCCAATTCTCACCGCCAGCATAACGAGTAATAGGCCCAGCCGCTGCCCAAGGCACAAGGGCTAAGATTTTTTGTTGATTGATAAAAGTTAAATTGGCTAATAATGGTGGGGAATGCAGGCCAGAAAAAAGAGCCAGTGCATTTTCATCTTGCAAATACTGTTCGAGATGTTGACGACTGCGGGCAGAATTACCTTGATGATCTAGTTTGACTAATTCAACTGGACGACCTGCTAATTCATTATTCACTTCATGCAGTGCTGTGAGTATGCCTTGTTCAATCGAAAGCGTAGACTCAATTGTATTCGTAGCATCAGCGTCGAGATAAAGCCGAACAGGTTCTGTTGCTGCAAGCCCATAACTTGCAAATAACATACTGAATAACAAACTAAAATTTACTGAGTTATACCAAACCCATAATAATGTTTTATTTAAATTATTTTGCCAAGGTCGTAATTTTACGGAGAACGCACGTAAAACAAAGATTTTAGTTAAGCCATTCATTGCCATACTCCTGAATTTTGAACAGACCTTGGTTAAGCTAAATAATTGTTGGGCTTGCTCTATTGTCAATTGAACTGGGAAGGATGATTGATGCTAATAGTCTCTAATTTGAGCATTCTGCTGCAAAAGTCCATTTTAAATCTAAATTTGTACTCAAAATAATTTGTAAATCAATAAAATAAAACGGCTTAGGCAAAAAACCATTGCATCCTGCAGCGATTGCTCGGTCATGGTCAGCTTTAAACGCACTGGCAGAAAGTGCAATAATCGGTAAATCAGGATATTGTTTTCTTATCAAACGGGTCAATTCTAATCCATCTAAAACAGGCATGACAATATCAGTACAGATTAAATCAGGCCGCCAAGATTGAGCCAGTTCAAGGCCTTCTTGACCATTCTCTGCAGTTTTGACAACAAAACCCAATGGTTTGAGAAAGGCTTTTAACAAAGTCCGATTAGCGGGTGTGTCATCTACCACTAAAATATGATATTTATCACGCGTGCTATTGTGACCAAGCATTTGATAACCATTAGGAATAGGCTGCGTATCAGATTGAGACAACATTGCTTCATTAATATTACTGATCGGTGGTAAATTTAAACATACCGTGAACGTACTGCCTTTGCCTAATTCACTGTGTACACTTAGCGTACCATTCATCATCGCTACAATTTTCTGACTGATTGCTAAGCCTAAGCCTGTTCCTTCAGTTTTTTTCAGATGCTCACCCACTTGTTGAAACGGGTTGAATACTTTAGCTTGATTCGCGGCATCAATACCTTGGCCTGTGTCGATAACATCGAACCGTAAATGCCCGCCGCTGTCATAACCTATTTGTAAAGTCACACTGCCATGGTCAGTAAATTTAATCGCATTACCGAGCAAATTAATCAATACTTGGCGCAAACGTTGTTCATCAACATGAATCATATTTGGTATCGATGATACAGGTTCATAGTGAAACTTAATTCCTTTTTCCCGCGCCCGCAATACAAAAATATTGACAACATTTCTAATAAAGCTATCAAAATGCACATCATCAGAAAATAATTCAATTTTGCCTGCTTCAATTTTAGATAAATCTAGCACCTCATTAATTAACATTAACAGATGTTCACCGCTACTTTGAATAATGTCCAAACCACTACGTTGTTCCTCGTTAAGATCATCATCAAAACCAAGAATTTGTGCATAACCTAAAATCCCATTGAGTGGGGTGCGTAGTTCATGACTCATACTGGCAAGAAAGGTGCTTTTGGCTTGATTCGCAATTTCAGATGCATGTTTGGCTTGATTTGCTTCATCCTGAGCCTGCTGTAATGAATAAACCGTAATGCGGATTAAACGGTGTGAAATGAATAGGGCAATACTGCTAATGGTTAACAATAGTAAAACAGTCAGCACAATTTGCAATGATGAACCCGTTGTATCTTGTGGTGTTGTTTCATGAATTTTGCCGAATAACGGGAAACTGCTGTGAATATTATTCAGCGTAATCGTAAATTTATACCAATTGAGCTGACTAGATTCTGAGTCTAATACTGATAGCTGCCATGTTGAATAAAAAAGTTGTAAATCAAAAGCATGTAACTGTGCTGCTAAAAAATGTTGTAGCCATGTTTTATCAATGATATAGCCAATAGCAACCAAACCGTCTACACCATGAATATCAGGGCGTAAATGTTCTAAAGAGACCAGTAATAGTTGTTCCTCAAGTAAGGTTAAAATTGTTATAGATTCAGTTGAATCAAGTGCGGATAAGACTTCTTTTTGTAGCGCATCTGGAAAATCATACCATGTAGGTTGATCTGCTCTGACAACGACTTTTGCCTGCTTATCATATACTGTGACCCAGTCAAATGCTAAACCTGTATAAAAAGGTTGGATTAATTCTAATAAGCCGTCTCTATTTTCAGTTAGCAACCCATCAGCCATTCGCCAATCTTCAACTAAAACATGGGCAACTTGTTGCGTATCTTTAGCCATTTGCTGTAAATCAGTTTGCACTTTTGCTTTATGAATAAACTGGCTATATTCAACTTGTCTTTCATATAGATTATACTGCAATAAGCTAATATAAATCATGCCCGCTATAAGCAATATGCTAGTGAGGAGTGTAGGAATGAGTAACTTCCAACGTAAACTCATGGTAGAAGCCTTATTTATCATAAAAGTGGTTTGTAATTGAATTTATACATACATTATGGCTTGTGCGACTATATTGATTTTATTATTTATATTCAAAATATTACTGATTTAGCAGACGTGCTTTTAAAGTGTATTATTAATTAATAATACCTCTTATTGTGATTAATAGAAATGGTTTTTTATTTATTGATTTTATTTGCGCTAATAATTTAAATTACATATTAAAGCAATTTCAGTCCGACGTATTTTTTAGAGCTTTAAAAGCAATTGTTTAGCCACTTAAAACAAAACCAAATTCATTTAGCAATTTAAGTTATTATTATAAATATTGTTGTTATTTTATGTTTGAATCTTTATATATATTTTAAGTTCCGATTATATTGCTAAATGATTCCCAATTGAGCTACAATCTGCGGGCTGAAATAACAACTTATCGCCACTCTTAACTAAAGACAACCAATAGCTAAAGCCCTGAATGGAAAAGCTTAAATATTACATATTTCTTATTCTTCTTACTGCCTGTTTAACCCTGCCTGTCTCTCAAGCCCAAGATAACAACTGTATGACGGTTGCAATCGCTAATAGCGTGCCTTGGAGCCAGTATGATAAGGAACAAGAAGCTGATAAACGCCAACCATCTGGATTTAATATAGATTTATGGCATCAAATAAAAAAAGATTTACATTTATGTTCTCAATGGTATTACAGCGAGGATATGAAAGATGCAATTTTGGCGGTGAATACAAACAAAGCTGATATTGGCTTAGTCAATTTTCCTGCTTCAAATGTGTTACAACTGGGTCTACAAACTGCAACAGTTAAAGAATATACCACGACACATATTGTTAAACAGGTGCTTTCTGATTTAGCCTCAAATTTATCATGGAAAATTTTATGGATTGCCCTGAGTGTTTTAGCCATTACTGCATTTATTCGTTGGGCTGTAGATCGTTTGCAACCTAAAGAATATCGCCGATTTCATCGAAATTTTATAAAAGAATTTTTAGGCGTGATATGGTGGAATATCAATTTAATTATTGGTTGGGAAGGTTTTGATACAAGCCGAGGAATCGCTCTATTTTTTGATTTTACTTGGCATATTTTAGGAATGGTAATGTTTGGCGCATTACTCAGTATTTTGACAGTTTCATTTAGCTTAGCGGCCAGTGGTAATCAAATTCATAAACAAGATGATGTCGATGGTAAAACTGTTGCAATACTCAAAGATTCAAGCTATATCAAACACTATCTAAAACAGCGTGATCCACATACTGAATTTATCGAAGTGGATAACTTAAAACAAGGTTTTCAACTGCTTGAAACCTTTAAAATTGATGCACTAGTACACAATAGCGTAGAGTTACGAAACTTTTTTAAAGGCCGTTATGATAGCGCGGTAAATATTCGCTTATTGCCCAGTGTGATCAACTATCAACAATACGGCATTATTATAGATCCAAACAATGCTTATCAAAGCGCAATAGTTGATAGCTTAGCCCGTTATAATAAAGCTCAGGGTTTAGAATCGAGCTTAATTGAGCGTTTATCCAATAAATGGGGCATTACATTGGAAACTAAAAACTTTTGAGCTATGCGAAACAATGCTTAATTAGGCTCGCACTTTTATGATTTCGTCATATTTTTAGTTTAATGTATCGCAGGGATAGCCTGTTATACAATAATGCTCGTAGCTTAAATCCAAAAGGTTAGCCTAATGTATTGGATAGGAAAACGCCAACAATTCCAGCATAAAATAATCCCCAGCTTTTGGTTTTTAATCTCACTCAGTTTTGTCTTTTTGAGTGTTATTTATGTTATTTATGACGCACATCACTATTCTCAACATATCCCTTACTTAGGTGAGATTTTATTTAAATTACTGCCACTGCTTTGGTTTTTGGTATTTATTGAGCGTTGGCTTAGCTATATTTTTCTATCAGACCTTGTTTCCCGTCAGCAGCAAACCTATCAATATTTACTCGCAAGTCTGTTTCCTGCTTTACGTTTAAGCCATCTCTCAGAGAACAAGGTGTGGCTTGGGAATTGGAAATCTGTTGATACCGATAATGTAGCTAAAATAGAACAACTCTTTACTTATCCTATCTTATTAATTGCGCTCATAGTGCTTGCACCCCTGTCGGTTTTATCCCTTTGGATTCCAACTGAATTTTTAATCCAACAGCCATGGTTCATGCACGCAAAATTGTTAGGCATGAGTTTGATTGTGACATTGTGGATTATTGAATTAGCGATTATGTTGGGCATTTCATCAAAACCGCTGCAATATTTAACAAATCATTGGTTAGATTTATTGATATTCATTTTCCCATTAGCAGCCCTCAACCGCCTGATTCAAGTATTTGGTTTCCAAGCTTATTACAATTTAATTGATAATTACATTGTCAGATTCATGTTTTTGCTGAAAATTGTTTTTTTAGGATTATCAGCTATTTTAATTCAGTATTATCAAACAGATCATGGAATGCAGAGCTTACATTATTTAGATGAGATGCAATGGATTTTGTTTGGATTATGGTTTGTTTTTGCAATAGAACGTGGCTTGTATTTAAGTCTATGTCCAAATAAAACATGGCGTAGTTTCGTCGCCGCATTTTTTATCGTGTTATTTCCCCCGTTACACTTGGCAGCACGCCGCTGTCATACTGAGGAATATATCTGGTATTTTAGCCACTGGGAATTAGTGAGAGAAGAGCTATTTGACAAGATAGAACGGCAATTTTTATTTTGGATTATATTAATATTAGTGATAATGACTCCATTTTGGTTAATTGAGCTTATTTTTTCGAAAAAGTTACACGACCACATCTTATTACAACATATCATGAATACAGGTAATGCTATTGTTTGGGCTGTATTTGTCGCGGAGTTTGTGATTGAGATTTCAATTACTAAAAAATGGCAACAATATCTGCTTAAACATTGGGTTGAATTATTAATTATCCTATTACCAATGCTAGCATTTGCCCGATTCTTGCGTTTTGCTCAATTTGGGTTTTTAGCAAAATTTGGCTTTATTCAGAAGATGGTCGTCACTTACAGCGCAAAATGGCAAAAATTGTTGAATATCTATCGCGCACGTTCAACCATGAATCGTTTAGTGAGACTTTTTATTTTGGTAGATGTGATTCGACGTTGGCAACAAAACCGCAACCCACAGAAATATTTGAAAAAATTGCATGAGCAGTTAGAAGAAAAGCAGCAGGAATTAGATATTATTAAACACAAAATTTCAGAAACTGAGAAATTGATAGATACTTAATATTTTTATTTCAGACTCCAAATTCAACGAACCACAATTTATTGAAGATAAAACCGAATCAGTATCACTGTTGCCCATTGTTGTTGTTTTTCAGGAGGATTATATCGCCAGTGTTTTTTCACATATTGCATGGCATGATTATCTAAGCGAGTCGAGCCACTGCTACTGACTATTGAAACCTGTTTAACTTGTCCCTGTTTAGCAAAAATAATCCTTAATTTTACTGTGCCTTGCGCATTCAAGCGGCGCAAAATTCGCGTATAAGGAGGTTTAGGCTGGTGTAAATAAGCTTGATTAAAACGTGGCCTTATTTTTTTAGGTACTGTCACGACAAGTGGCTTTGATACGCTTTTCCCTGCTTTATTATCTTGATTGGCATTGCTTGCCGTTTTATGTTCGGTCTTTTTAACTGTTTTGGATGGATTGGTGTTATGCGTCGATTTTACGGTGATTTGTTTGGTTGTATTAGATTTTCTAAGTGCTTTTTTTGATTGACGGGTTTTGGTTTTAGGTTGTTTTTTTTTCGATTGGGATTTTCTCGGTTTTTTATTAATTTTTTTGACCGATTTGGGTTTGTTAACAGCCACAGGACGACTCGCTGCTTTAACCATTTTGACAGGGGTTGGAGTGGGCTTTTGTAATTGGATGAAACTCACTTGAACAGGGCGTTGCAGCGTTTTTACGGGTATTGGCTTGGGTTGTAATAGAAACATCCAAACCAAAACCGCATGAAAGCTAATAACAAAACTTAAAAGTGCAGCAGCTTTGAGTAAGGCAGAAAAAAACATGGCAGCCCGCTACTTTTTCAAAATATCTAATTGCGTGGTTACTTTACCAGAAAATAAAAACGCTAAATCAACCACAGGAATCACGTTTTCTTCATATTTAAAACAGGAAATAGCAAACGGTTTCCATAACTCTTGATAATCAGGCAATGGGCACGCGCTATCGTCAGTAACGTATACACTTTGCGGTAAGTCAACCAAGTGCATGGCAACATAAGTAATGTGAATATCGGTTAATTGGTAAACAGCAACACCTAATAAATCATTTTCACGCTCAATTGTACGCCCTGTCAATAACGCACCCACATCAAGTATAGGCAAAATCTCATTTTCCCATACAATCACTTCATTACAATAAGTAGGACAACGGGGAATATTGAAAATATCTGCTTCCATTAAAACGTGAGACATTTCATGTGCACCCACTGCAGCCCGTAAACCTTGACCAAAATCCAGTAACCACGCACGTGTTGTTTCTTGTTCTTCTGCCATTTTTACACCATCTCTGCTGCATCTAATGCCGCCATTTTATCCATATATTGCTCTGATAAGTCAATTAAATATTTAGACATATCGGGGCCTGATGAAATACAAGCAACATCGCCTTCATAAATGAGTAATTCACTGATGGGGGAGTGTGGTGTACGCATGATTGAGGGTACAGGCTGAATGTATAAATGTTCTTTTTGAACGTTCATATCTTCTAATTCGTCACAGGTTAAACCCAGCGGTAAGGTATCGTCATCCAGTGATTTGAGCAATACAAAATATTCACGAGACTTTGGTAATTCAGTCAGTTCAAGCAAGTCAAAGCTGCCTGTAATACAGAATACGGGGGCATCATCACCATGGCCATGTTGTCCAAACCAACCAATTGATCCAATTTCAGTTTGCTCTACTTCCAAATCGGCAATAATTTCAACTGATAAAACATCATCTTGCGGAATAAATAAATCTAATCCATCTAAAACCATGTGCACATAAAGCTCGGGATGGTGAACTTTAGCAACCATCATACACCTCACTATTTTAAATCATGCTGCTAATAATAGAGGTATTATGATAAGACAACAAGTGATGGTTCTATAATTACACCGATTCAATTTATTGCTGAGAGAACGCTGTCATTTCTGCGATATATTAAACAGAATGCCTTTTTTGCTGATTGGCAAAGCTCAGGTTTTTAAATATAGCGTTTTATTTTAAAGTGATACAGGATTCGCCGTCCTAAATTTCAAAAGTGATTGATATTTAAACTATAAAAGAATTGCCAGTCCTAACATATAAACTGAAATTGACTATGATTTCTATTATGTGGTGCGGCGGAATTAGGAAGGATTTAAAATGTGAGCTTGAATAATAAATGTGGAATTTCTTGATATAGCCCATTTTTTCAACTTTAAATGGCTGTGACGAGAGGATTTATTTGTGTGGCAGACTATTGATTGTTTTTTATGATTTGCCGTACTAAATAACAGTAACGCGCTCAAAAACACTATTTATTATAAAATTGGCGGTGCTATGTTGCATTAAATATATTCTACGCTGTTATAATAATTTGAACTTTTAAACTGCTACTCATGCTGGTTAATTTTTATCAATATAAATCCATCGTTTGTATAAAGTATTCATTTAGGGTGGAATAGATGTGCCCCAAATATTAATCAGATATGGACTTATTATCACGCACCGTATTCCACCTTTTCAATGCCCAACATCTTTAGTGGAAAACACTGCGCTATTCCACCCTACTAAAGTTCATTTTTAGACGGAGTTCAGTATAGATTCCTCACAAGAAGTTCTACCAATTTAGCCACCAGATTAAAAAAGTTCATCTTTAGGTGTTAAAGCCGCTTTTTTATTGATTTTTTCGCTTGATGTCACATAAGCACGCTTGGGTGCAGCCGTTTGGACAGGCTTTTTAGGCGCAATTTCCCGCCATGATTCTAATTTTTTTCTGGCTTTAGGCTTGGTTGCGCTGGCGATAATCGTTGACTCTTGCGCTTCAGCAATATCTTTTGCTGTTTCAGCTTGATGTTGTTCAGATTTTTTAATTAATGGATTCATGACAGATTCTTCAGTTTCAAGCCAATTTCGTTCTCGAGATGCAACCGCAAAACCTTGAGGTTCTTCAAGTGGCGGTAAATAAGCCTGTGTGACACGGGACATATCAATAAGTTGTATTTTTACAACAGTCCACAACACAATGCTTGCTGTCAATAATAATAATAATATATCTAACTGCCACCGCCATTGTGTTGGGTTTACTGTTTTTTTCTTGTTAGATTTCTTGGACATAAGCTTTGGCTCTAAGGAATAAGCGATTTTGAAATTAAGTGTTATATAATAAGCTAAAAGCAAAATATATGCACTGATTTTTTTACCACACAATTATTTTTATATAGGTTTAAGTTTAATGCACAATAACCATTTTGAACCAGAGCCAGATGATAGTTTATTGTCAGAAATCAACATTATACCGCTGGTTGATGTCATGTTAGTATTGTTGATTGTGTTTATGATTACAGCGCCTTTGCTGACACCACATAGTGTTGTCGTAAATTTACCACAAACCAGTGATGCGCAAAATCCTATCAATAATCCGACTCATATAAAACTTACTATAAATCAACAAGGCCAAATTTTTTGGCAACAAGAATTAATCGATCATACAATTTTAAACCAACGTTTACAGATGATTGCACAACAAATACCACAACCTGAATTATACTTATATGCTGATAAAATGTTACGTTATCAACGATTGCAAGAAATCATGGTTGCAGCCCAAAAAGCAGGTGTAGAAAAAATGGGGTTTGTGCACGAGTCTGAGTAGTGGTATTTTCAATTAATTAAGGACTATGCGTCCTAAAAAATCTAAGAAATAACAACAATCGAGGTCTTATATGTTAAATCCGGTCAAGATCGGCGTATTAGGTTTGGGAACTGTAGGCAGCGGAACAGCCAATGTATTACAACGCAATGCTGAGGAAATTACCCGTCGTGCAGGACGTGGTATTGTTGTGACCCATGGTAGCGCACGTGATTTAAGCAAACTCCGAGCTTGTCAAACCGACAACATGACATTGACCCAAGACCCTTTTGATGTGGTAAATGATCCTGAAGTGGAAATTGTTGCAGAACTAATTGGCGGTACTGAACTAGCAAGGGAATTGGTGTTAAAAGCCATTGAACAAGGCAAACACATCGTAACAGCGAATAAAGCCTTAATTGCGATTCATGGTAATGAAATTTTTAAAGCGGCTCAAGACAAGGGTGTGATGGTGGCTTTTGAAGCGGCGGTTGCAGGCGGCATTCCAATTATTAAAGCGATTCGTGAAGGCTTAAGCGGCAATAATATTGACTGGTTAGCGGGCATTATTAACGGTACAGGCAATTTTATTTTGACTGAAATGCGTGACAAAGGTCGTGAATTTTCTGATGTATTGGCTGAAGCACAAGAGCTTGGATATGCGGAAGCAGACCCTACATTTGACGTGGAAGGTATTGATGCAGCACATAAATTAACGATTTTAGCGTCTATCGCTTATGGTGTGCCATTACAGTTTGAAAAAGTCTATACCGAAGGCATTACAAAAATCACCCGTGAAGATGTACAATATGCCAATGAATTAGGTTATATAATCAAGCATTTAGGGATTGCAAAACGCCATAAACAAGGGATTGAATTGCGGGTACACCCGACGTTGATTCCATACAAACGCCTGATTGCTAATGTTGATGGTGTTATGAATGCAGTGCTTGTCAAAGGTGATGCAGTTGGCTCTACCCTCTATTATGGTGCGGGTGCAGGTGCTGAACCAACGGCTTCTGCTGTGGTTGCGGATTTAGTCGATGTGGTTCGTGCCTTAACTTCTGACCCTGAAAACCGTGTACCTCATTTAGCGTTCCAACCTAATGCCCTTTCAGATATGGCCGTGATGCCAATGGAAGACATTGAAACATCATATTATTTGCGTATGACCGCATTGGATAGAAAAGGGGTGTTGGCTCAAGTCACCAGTTTACTCAGTGAGAATGATATTAGTATCGAAGCAATTATTCAAAAACAAGTGGGCAATGCAGATTCAGTTACAATTGTGATTTTAACTCATGATGTACAAGAAGCTTGGGTTAATCAAGCGATTCAAAATATTGAAGCATTGGAAGGTATTGAAGGGCAGGTAATGCGGATGCGGTTGGAAAATTTGAACGGTTAATATAAAAAGTTGCACGTCTGCCGCTCAGTACGTGCAACACCCTAAGGAAAAGGAGACTTATTAATTCAGTAAATATGAAAAAGGACTGTCAGATTGATTTGGCTTATTCGACCATGCTGCTAAACCAGTGGGCTTAATAATGCTTCGAAAAATTTTTTCTAACTCCATTTCAGTAATAAACCCTCTTTTTAATTCAAAAAACTGGCTATCTAAAGTGTCTGTAACAAATTTATAGAATTCAATATCACATTGATGTGCTTTGCCATCTGTTGTAAATAAAACATGGATTTTGACTCGACGTTTAAGCGCCATTTCAATGATACGTTGACATTCATTTTTAGCAGGCGAACCCGTAATCATAATAATAGATTTGCCTTTTTTGATATTTGTCACCGCATATTCAATCCCTGTGCAAAATACATCATGATAGAGAGAGGTATTTAACTTATCTGGTTTAAACTCAAAACTTCTACTCAAACAGTCTGCAATTTCATTAAAATTTTGTGTCACATGGCTAGAGACTGTGTTACGAATGCTGATAAATTCTAATAATTTAGTGGTATGTTGTTTGGGCGTAGTTTGTTTTAAACGTGTGCAAAAGTTGCGTATATCATAATCTGTTAATTGATATATTCCACTGAAACTATTTACAAATTCATCAACTTGTCTTTGGATTGTTTGTTCTGAACTGAATTCTGTTAACACAGATTCTAAGGCATGACTGATCAAATATTTTTCTGATGCAATTAACCAAGATGGGTCTACAAAAATTGTCAAATCAGAACTTGGATTTTTATGTACAGGAATAGCCATTTTTTTTTATCCTTCTTTGATAGCCATTTTGAAGAAACAAGCAAATGCATGGTCTTGTTTAATTAAACGGACAAAACGAAGGAATTATTTCAGGCTTTTTACGAAAAAAATTAAAAAATATTAAGCACTCTTTAATTTCAATCTATTAGCGATTTTTTGTAATAGGCTGGATTTGACAGTGGTCTTGGATTTTGTATTGATAGCAGATTGTTGATTAGGATTAATTATGACTAAATCCATCACCCATATTGCATTGAAAAAACCAATCACAAAAGATTCGGGGAATCGGGTTTGTTGCGCAGCTTGCTTTAAGCTCAAGGCTTTACTTGTCATTAAAGTAGTGAGTTGCATGTGTTCAGGTTCAAAATCTAAACGAGAAAAATTTGGCCACATTTTTAATTGTATCGGTGTATCTATCGTCACATCAGGAGCCGCAATTTGACTTTGTGAGAGGTATAACGCCGTTGTCCATAAAATATTTTTAAGTGGGATGATTCGTTGGCCTTTAGCTAGAACGCTAAAATCAGCCTGAGATAATTGTAAATTATTAATGCCTGTATTTAATAAATGGGTAATTTTCCACAAGGTTTCTTTTGTTGCTGAGGTGGCTATGACATTATCTAAGCCATTCACAAATAAGGCTGAATGTGGTGGGCAGTAAATTTGCACTACTTTTTGTTTTTTTTGAGTTTTTAATAAAGTAAAAAATAAATTTTTATCTGGATTGAATTCACCCTTTGGCTGTACTTGGTTTGCATCCAGCAAGCTGCTGCTAGGGGCTTTAAAATTACGAGGGGTATCAAGTCCTTCTTTTATATCAATCAACATATCTTTTATAGTTTGGACACGGATCGGTTTATGTAAAAAATGTTGGTGATGAAGTTCTTCCGTCATTTCACTTGAAATTAATAATAATTCAGCTTGCTTTGATGGTTTAAACTCTGCAAAAAACTGCTTTCCTTCAGGTTTATCTATATCAACAATGAATACGTTGCCACTATGGTCATGAGCAGGTAATAATTTAGCTTCTACATTTGCTTTTGCGACCAAACTTAAAGCCACCTTCAATACGGAATGGTCAGTATTTGTCAATTCAACTGGCGAAACTTTAAGTGTAGTAGACATGGTGTTATTCGGAACCTATCGAGTGTTATTGTTATATATCTTGGGCACTTTTGTGAATATCTATTGTAAAGCAACCCTTATGCCTAAGATTAAGTTTGCCATAAGCTTAGTCACTGTATTTATTTGACATATATTTAACAGGGCATTAGAAAAAATGACAGTTTAAATTGTTGTATAAATGCCAACGCTGCGTAGTTTAACCTACATGTAACATGGTTTCATAGCTGTTTGGTAATAAACATGAAATTATTATAAATTGGGGAGGATCGCAAGCAATATGCTATAAATAGTGTCTTTTTAATGTTAAAAGCAAAAAAACTATCTTAAAACAGAGTATTCTATAAAAAATGTATTTACAATAAATTTTCTCGTTCTGAAAATTGTATAGAACGAGAAAAAACTAAAATTTTACTCAACTTTCATCATCACAGTTTGACGATTTGGGTCTTTTGTCCATTCGTGCATTGAACCATCATATAAGCGAGCATTTTTATTATTTAATAACTCACTTAAAATAAACCACGCCCCTGTTGCTAAATGACCACTATTACAATAGGCAATACTTGGTTTTTGTGCATCCACTCCTAAGGCATCCAATGACGTTTGTATTTCCTGTATGTCCATCATAACGGCGGGTGCTTTCCAATAAGTAATCATCTCATGAGGAAAATTTTTCGCGGTTGGAATATGGCCTTTTTTATATACATAAGGCTTAATCGTTAAGCCAAGGTAGAAATTAAGTGAACGGGTATCAATAATTTGCATTTCTTGGTTAGAAATAGCTTGCTCTATATCCGCAGTAGTCGCCAGTAATTCCGTACGTTCATATTCTATTTTGAATGAGCCTTTTTGAGGAGGTATAGTCAGCTCTTTTGTAATCGAGTGTCCATCTGCTATCCATTTATCGGTGCCCCCATTCAGAATAGCCATATTATCAAACCCAAAATACTTCATTGTCCAGTACAGGCGGGTTGCCATTGTCATATCACTGGAATTTTTGCCTTGACTGGTAATAACTACAGTACTGTCATTACTCACACCTTTGGATTCCATGAATGCTGCAAAATCATCTTTATTCGGCACTAATTTTTCTAGCAAAACATTTCCAACTTGTTTATTAGCCCGAATTTTTTTCCATTCGATTAATACGGCATTAGGGATATGGCCTATTTCGGTGTAATTCTTTACTTTAGCGCGAATATCTAGGATGATAATTTCATCTTGATGTTGTTCTAGCCAATCAGTATCAACTAGAGGTTGGGAAATCTGCAAAGCATGGCTGCTAAATGGAAAACACAGTAAAAATACATAGATGTAAAATCGATTAAACATAAAATGCTCCTTTGATGTAAGTCATGTTTAAAAGCCTCATAAATCAAGCTGTTATTATTAATATTGGTACAGCCTTTTTCAGGCTGACACTAAACTAAAAGCGTGTAAACAAGGCTTAAATAAAAGGGTAGGAAGTCGGATTAAAAAAAATGTAAGCACATCACATCAATGGCTAAATGGCAATAAATCAACTATAGTCAATTCCGTCTTGAGTGTGAGGACGGGCAATCCTGAAATACTTTAAATATCAGATAGTTTTAAAACATAGGGCTGCTAATCTTGTATCATCTTAAAATAACTACATATTCATCCAAAATTGAGTTCTTGGACTCAAGATAAAATATCTAACACTTTTTGATGCAATGCCTTATCCCCAGCAGCAACAACTCGACCATCAGACTCTAAGCCCAAGGCCTTTCCTTGCCAATCGGTAATAATGCCACCAGCTTGTTCAATAATTGGGATATGTGAACAATAGTCATACGGTGATAAATCAGCCTCCACCACCAAATCAACCAAACCCATTGCCAATAGAGCATAAGCGTAACAATCTGCGCCATACAAAGGTAATTTAATCTGCTGACATAAGCGTTCAAAGGCAATTTTATCCTGTCCTTCAAACATCAATGGTGTTGTTGCATATAGAATGGCTTGGTTTAATTCAGGACAATTTCTGACTTTAACGGTTTGACCATTCAATGTTGTCGGCAAATTCAAACCACCCACCCAACGCTCACGGGTAATTGGCTGGTCTATCATGCCTAAAATGGGTTGCCCATAATGTAACAACGCAATCAAAGTGCCAAATAAAGGTTTACCTGTGATAAAAGATTTTGTGCCATCAATCGGGTCTAATACCCAAACAAATTCTGCATCCTTATTTTTTACTCCCATTTCTTCGCCATAAATACCATGTTGAGGGTACACTTGCTGAATCAACTCACGCATAATCCGCTCAGCTTCACGGTCAGCAATGGTCACAGGGCTGGCATCCGCTTTGTCATCTACGAAAATTGGGGTACGAAAATATTGGCGAATAACTGTACCACTGGCATCCGCTAAGCGATGGGCTAAACCAATAAATTCCAAAGGTAATGTATCTAACATGGGATTGCTTTACTTTAGATAAGAGGACTGACATCCCTGTAATTGATACAGAAGCCGTCAGCCCTAAACGTGATTAACTTTCTTTATCGTCTTCTGAGGAAGGTATTTTTTCTTGCTGAATACGTTGATAAATCTCTTCTCGGTGAACCGCTATGTCTTTCGGCGCATTCACACCAATTCTCACTTGATTCCCTTTGACTCCTAACACCGTCACTGTGACTTCATCACCAATCATCAGTGATTCTCCAACACGCCTTGTCAATATTAACATAACAGTTCCTCCGTTAATTTTATGGTGCTCATTCCATCTTAAACACCTGTTATGCTGTGGCCTCCTCCAAACCAAAAGCCGAATGTAAAACACGCACACCTAACTCTAAATACTTCTCATCGACTACAATTGAAATCTTAATTTCAGAAGTCGAAATCATTTGGATATTAATGCCTTCATCAGCCAATGTCCCAAACATTTTACTGGCAATGCCTGCATGAGAACGCATTCCCACACCCACCAAAGAAATTTTCACAATACAATCATCGCCTTTAACTTCACGCGCACCCAATGCTTGAGCTGTTGCACGCAAGATGTCTTGTGCTTGCTTAAAGTCATTGCGGTGGACGGTGAAGGTGAAATCTGTCGTACCATCGGCTGCCACGTTTTGGATAATCATATCCACTTCAATATTAGCATCAGAAATCGACCCTAAAATTTTATATGCAATACCGGGTTTGTCTGGCACACCTAATATGGTTAATTTTGCTTCGTCGCGGTTAAAAGCTATGCCTGAAATTAATGCTTGTTCCATAATTTGTTCCTCTGGCACGATGAGCGTCCCTGAGCCTTCCTGAAATGATGAGAGTACACGCAATGGTACATTATATTTACTGGCGAATTCTACTGAACGAATTTGTAAGACTTTCGCACCCAAGCTGGCTAATTCCAGCATTTCCTCAAAGCAAATCTTGTCTAAACGACGTGCATGAGGTTCAATTCTGGGATCAGTTGTGTAAACACCATCAACATCAGTATAGATTTGACATTCATCTGCTTTCAAGGCAGCAGCAATCGCAACGGCGGTCGTATCTGAACCACCACGGCCTAATGTTGTAATATTGTTCTTATCATCAATGCCTTGGAATCCTGCCACCACAACAACGCGACCTTGATTCAAGTCTTCACGAATATTGTGCTCATCGATTTCTTTAATACGGGCTTTATTATGAATTGCATCGGTTTTAATACCGACTTGCCAGCCAGTATAAGAGCGTGCAGGATAGCCTTCTGAATCAAGCACCATGCTCAATAGGCTAATCGTGACTTGTTCACCAGTAGAAACCAATACATCGTATTCACGTGGATTAGGCGGGTCAGAGATAGATTTGGCCATTTCAACAAGACGGTTGGTTTCACCACTCATTGCTGATACGACAACAACAACATCATGTCCTTGATCGCGGTTTGCCATGACTTTGTGTGCGACATTACGAATTTTTTCAATCGAGCCAACCGAAGTACCACCATATTTTTGTACAATCAGTGCCATTGTTAGTCCTTTAATATTGGCTAAGCTTAAGCGTATTAAACACTATTTTACTAAAGAGATAAAGTCAGATATAGGTTTAAAGTGAGCCAGTTCTGTAAATAAAAGTATTCACTAAACTAAGACGAGTAGTTCTTTGGTTATTTTATTGCACTGCTGAAGATGTTTGAGTCACTGCTATTATGCACATACTTAGCATTTATTGCATAATCTGATTTGAGTATAGGGATTTTATAAGATACTGAATTATTTTAGATTTAAAAGTACAGCTTGGGGATATGGCAACAAAAATAGAGTAATATTGTGTTGTGGAATACGATCAAAATTTGATGCTATTAGAGCAATTAAGGTGTGATTTGAGCCATTTTATTTTATTTCCATGTATAAGGTTAAAACCTTCGCCTTTCAGGCGAACAGATTTATCTCCCTAAACTCAAGAATGGCTTATAATATGAGAGATGGAATAC
>JADGDW010000172.1 GCA_016744725.1 Candidatus Albibeggiatoa sp. nov. BB20
GTCTTTTTTATATCCCCAATTATTCATAGACGTGGAACTTGAATAAGCTACAATAATTTAACACCTCTGGGAGGAGCTTATGATGAAACCTAAAAAAGCAATTACACCAATTTTGCTTAAGTATGATGTTCCAACAATTCAAAATGATATCTTGAATCATCTCACCCATACCGTTGCCAAAGAACGCAGTAATGCAACTGAGCGTGATTGGTTTTTTGCGGTGGCGTTTACCGTGCGTGATTATTTGGCAGAGCGTTGGATTGAAAGTGCAAAAGCCTGCTATGAGCAAGACAGTAAGCGTATTTATTATTTATCATTAGAATTTTTGATGGGACGTTTACTCACCAATAGCATGATGAATCTAGGCATTTATGATGGAGTGCGCGAGGCTTTAAACAACTTAAATGTTAATGAAGAGTGTATTTGTGAAATTGAGCCTGATCCAGCCCTTGGTAACGGTGGTTTGGGACGTTTAGCTGCGTGCTTTTTAGATTCAATGGCAACCTTGAGTTTACCCGGATATGGTTATGGCATTCGTTATGAATACGGTATGTTTTACCAACGGATTAAAAATGGCTATCAAATTGAACAGCCTGACAGTTGGTTACGTTATGGCAATCCTTGGGAATATACCCGCCCAGAAGTATTATTTAAAGTCGACTTTGGCGGGCATGTCAATGAGTATGTTGATGAATATGGACGAGCGGGTTTTCATTGGCAAGAAAGTGAAGACGTGATGGCCATGGCCTATGATATTTTGGTTCCCGGTTATGGCACGCATACGGTGAATAATTTGCGTTTATGGGCAGCTAAAGCTTCGCGTGATTTAGATTTAAGCTCATTTAATAAAGGCGATTATTTTGAAGCGGTAAAAGTTAAAAACTGGTCGGAAAATTTATCCAAAGTCTTATATCCAGATGACAGCACCGAAATGGGGCGTGAGTTACGTTTACGCCAAGAATACTTTTTTGTGTCATCTTCATTACAAGATATTATGCGTCGGTTTCTCAGCGCACATAGTGATATTAGAGAGCTACCAAATAAAATCGCGATCCAACTCAATGACACTCATCCTAATTTAGCAATTCCAGAATTGATGCGGATTTTATTGGATAAACATCGTTTGGAATGGGATGATGCTTGGAAAATTTGCCAGCGGGTCTTTGCTTATACCAATCACACGTTATTACCTGAGGCGTTGGAAACATGGCCAGTGCGTTTGCTTGAACGTTTATTGCCACGCCATTTGCAAATTATTTATCAAATCAATCATTTATTCCTGCATGAAGTCAGCCATAAACATCCCGGTGATATGGATAAATTATCCCGCATGTCAATCATTGGAGAAGAAGGTGAAAAACATGTGCGTATGGGACAATTAGGAGTTGTGGGCAGTCACAAAGTGAATGGGGTTGCCGCGCTGCACACTCAGCTAATCAAAAGTCATTTATTTGCTGATTTTGACCAGTATTTTCCAGACAAAATTATCAATAAAACCAATGGAATTACCCCGCGTCGTTGGTTACAAGAAGCCAATCAAGATTTAACCCAATTACTGAAAAGCACCATTGGTACGGATTGGACTCACGATTTAGAAAAATTACAGCAACTTGCACCACTGGCTGAAGATGTTGATTTTCAACAAGCATTTCAAGCAGTAAAACTGGCGAATAAACATCGTTTAGCCACTTATATTGAATATTCCACCAAAATTAAAATCAATCCCAATGCGATGTTTGATGTGCAAATTAAACGGATTCATGAGTATAAACGCCAGCTTTTAAACTTGTTGCATGTGGTAACTTTATACAATCGAATTCGACACAATCCTGAATTGGATGTTGTGCCACGGGTGGTGATTTTTGCGGGTAAAGCTGCACCTGCTTATGTGATGGCAAAATTAGTGATTAAACTCATCAATGATGTGGCGGATTTTGTTAATAACGATCCTGTTGTTGCTGATCGGCTCAAAGTGATTTTTATCCCCAATTATGATGTATCTACCGCCCAGAAAATCATCCCAGCGGCTGATTTATCACAACAAATTTCAACTGCAGGCATGGAAGCCTCAGGCACAGGCAATATGAAACTGGCATTAAACGGTGCACTGACGATTGGTACATTAGATGGGGCAAATATTGAGATTAAGGAAGAAGTGGGTGATGAGAATATTTTTATCTTTGGTATGACGACAGCACAAGTCGAAGAAAAACGCTGGCATGGTTACAATCCTTGGGATTACTATCACGGCAATGGCGAATTAAAACAGGTATTGGATATGATTGCGATGGGTTATTTTAGTCCTGAAGAACCTGAACGTTTTAAATCCATTACTGATGCTTTAACCGAATATGGTGATCGTTATATGCTATTAGCGGATTATGCGGATTATATTGGTTGTCAGCAAAGTATTGAAGCAACTTATCGCCAGCCTGCAGAATGGACAAAACGGGCTATATTGAATGTAGCACGGATGGGTAAATTTTCCTCTGACCGCACCATTAAGGAATATGCTGAGCAAATTTGGCAAGTGAGTCCTGTTAAGTTCTAACAATATGGTAAATCTTGCAAAAAAGCCAGACTTTACAAACTGAAGTTACACATCACAATTAAATTATTAACTGCTTATAAGTAACTGATTTTTTAATTATAGTGGGTAACTTTGGTTTGTAAGTATTGTTGAGGGTTTTACATTGCACCCATTGAGATATTAGAACAAAACCTTAATTATGTGATGTTTATTTACATGTAGAAGGTAAATAGATCGAATCAAGCGCGTTTGCACCTTCTGCTGAACATTTCCATATTCTTGAGACAGCGTCATAAGTTAATCTAACCGTTTTGCCTCCAATAGCTGACTCATCTTGATTCATTACTGCCTCAAAATATAAGCTATCAGGATAAGATGTGATTGCTTGTGTATATTGACCTTGGTTTTTTCCTCCCAACTCTTCTACTGATGAAGGGAATCTACTGTAACTATTTATATATTCTTCTGCGGGTGTTTTTAATCCATCCAAAAGAGTAATAGCTTCTGCCACCTTTGTACGTTGCAAATAATCTGTATAAGCTGGAATTGAAACCGCTGCTAAAATACCAAGAACAAAAATGGACACAAAAAATATGATAGTCATCACGCCAGCAACACGACCTTTTGCTTCATACTTTTCCTCTATTTTATCGCCACTCATAAAAATAAATACAATAAACTCAATTAATGCGATTAACCCTGGAATACCTGTCCAAAAGAAAAGCATATAAATAGTGCCGAGCAAATAGCTACCTATATAAAAGCGGTGAATGCCTATTCCGCCTAGAAAGAAAGTAAGCAATAGTAAAGTTATTTTGTTTGCTGGATGATCTGAACGATGATGTTGGCGTACTCCACATTTAGGACAAATTTCGGCTTTCTTATTGATAGTTTCTCCACAGTCTGGGCAAATTACCGTTGCTTGATTTTGTGGGGCTGTATATGGGTTATCCATTTTGTAATATTCCTAAAAATAATAAACTGGTTGTTTCATATCCAAGTAGCCTTTGGACAGAATTGATGATTTAATAACTTAGCATAAAATTTATTTATGTAATTTCTATATAATATCTTAATTAATCATATTAAAACAATAAAAATAACTCATGTTTTAAAGACGGCCTAATCTCATATTTATTCCATATTTTATGAAATTCATAAAAACTCATGATCCAATTTAATAACATCTGCCGATCAATTTTTACTTGAGATAATGTAAATTAGGAATGAAAATTCAATAAATTAAAATCAACTATAATTGTGAAGAAAAAGGAAATTCTAAAGCTGATGAATATTAAACCCTTATTTTTAGATTGAAATGCTCTACATTCGCAATTGGTGCGTAATATGCGTAAAATAACGGGAAGCGTAAAGGATTGAGTTTCTAAAACTGACCAGAGTATTGAACCCTATGAGCCTGAATGTTGTCTTAGATGCGGAGATTATTTTAGATTTGTTGTCTTTGTCTACAAATGATACACAGCACGCTTTTACTCGTTTAAAAAAATCTCTACCTATCAGATTCTGGATTCCTTGCAGTTTATTACCTATTCTTGAACAACGTATATTTCCGAACCAACATCAATCTTTAAATGAGCTATTACAAGAAACACAATTGCTTTCTTCTCTCGCGCTACATTGGACACAAATGCCTGATGATTGCAGTAATAGAACTCAAGCCTTGCTCAGTTTAGATGCAGCCACTTTACCCGGTAGTACGATTATTTGGACACAGCAAGCCGATTTTGAATGTTTACCTGATGATATTGAGGCGGGCGATCATGAGTTTGTTTACGCGATGTTAGCCGAATATGAATATGAGATGGATGATAAAACCTTATTTGATTTAGAAACCTCTCAACTTTTGGTGCGCAATGAATTAGAAGCAAATCTGTTTCATGTATTAAAACAAGGTGAGTATGTTTTAGGTAGTAGTGTTATGCAGTTAGAACAGGCTCTGAGTCAATTTGTGAATAGCAAATACTGTATTGCAACAGCCAGTGGTCATGATGCCTTATTATTAGCTTTACAGGCGATAGGGGCTGAGCCAGAAGATGAAATTGCCACCACTCCTTTTGCACCTCCAACTGTGTTAAAAGCCATTCTTGCTTTGGGCGCAATACCCGTTTTTGTCGATATTGATCCTGAGACTTATAATTTAAATCCAGAAGCCCTGAATCATATTTTAAGCGATAAAATAAAAGCCATTATCCCCGTTAATATTTATGGGCAATGTGCTGATTTTGATGTGATTAACCATCTTGCAAACCAGCATAAAATTCCTGTTATTGAAGATGCTAGTTGTAGTTTTGGCGCAAGTTATCGAGAGCGACCTTCAGGACAGTTGGGTTTAATCAGTTGTACTAATTTTGCCCCGACTCACCCGCTTGGCGGTTATGGACACGGTGGCGCTTGTTTTACCAATGATACAGAATTAGCGGTTAAATTGAGCCAATTACGGCATTTTGAAACAGAAAGCATGGTATTGGGCATGGATAACGGCATGAATAGCATTCAAGCCAGCATGTTACTTGCAAGACTCAATATTTTTCCACATGAGATTCAGGCTCGGCAACATATTGCACAACATTATCATGAAAATTTAGTCGAATTGGTTAAAATTCCTTATATTGCACCCGATATGACCAATGTCTACGCATATTATACAATTGAGGTTGATAAACGTGATGAAGTACAACAATTATTAAAAAATGAGGGCATCACAACAGGAGCATGTTATAAACAAGCATTGCATCTCCATCCAGCACTTGCCTATTTAGGTTACAAAGAAGGAGACTTTCCTAATGCAGAAAATGCAGCCTCTAAAGTATTAAATTTACCCATGCACGCTTACTTGGCACAAGAAACGCAAGATGAGATTATTAACACCTTGAAAAAAAATATTTAAGCAATAGTAGTCATTTTTTCATTGTAGGTTTTGACTATAATGCAATTTAGCGATCACCGATTGGCTCATGGAGTTTATGCCGATGGCAGGCCATAGAATTATTTATATTCGAGAAAGAATTCAACGACAAGCCCCTGATATTTATTCAACGCTGACATTACCTTATCAGTTGAGGATTAAACACACTCAGCGTAATTATTTAGATAATAAAGAAGACGTAATTTTGGCTTTACCACAAGGTACACGTTTGTATGGTGGTGATTTTTTAAGAAGTGAAGATGACTTAATTATTGAGGTCAAGCCTGCGATTGAGTCTGTATATCAAGCTAAATCCAAAGTGACTCTACAATTACAGTATGCTTGTTATTATTTAGGTTTACGCCATATTCCAGCTCAAATTATAGAAAATGCCTTACTTTACCAAGATAATGACCGCGCAACCCAGATTATGGAGCAATTTAATTTTGAGGTGACTGAAGTTGAAGCAATGTTTGAACCTATCCCAATGCAAGTACAAACCAATCGTAAGTTCTAACAGCGGCCCAAATGCTGCTCAATGCGCTGGATATAGACTTGGGCGGCTTTATCTTGAGGATTGATTTCTAACACGTTTTGAAACAAAAGCTGCGCATATTCAAATTTTCCAATATGATAAAACAAAAAGCCTGTTTCAAAATCTTCTAAGGTTTGATCTTTCAGTTTTATAGTTTCAGGCGAATCCGCATCATAAATTTCATAGACGGTGACTTCATAAGATTTACCTTTTACCTGTGCCGCGTCAATGACTCGAATATGGTATTGATTGGGATCTGCTAATTTTACGTGAGTATATTCAGTAATCAATAATGGCGTACCATACACCTTTGTCAAACTTTCGACTCGGGCGGCTAAGTTCACTGCATCAGCAATCACCGTTCCTTCCATTCGATTCTCACCACCAATAGTACCCAAAATTAATGGGCCTGTATTCAAACCAATCCCAATTTGAATTTCTGGTAAATCATCGGCCTGAAGGCGTTTATTGTGTTCGACTAAGGTTTTTAACATTTGCACCGAACCTTGTATTGCGTCATCCGCATTTTTAGGAAACAGTGCCATAATCGCATCACCGATATATTTATCAATAACCCCTTGATGCTCTAAAATGATAGGCTCCATGCGGCTGAGATAAATATTTATAAAATCAAATACTTCTTTAGGCGACATTTGTTCTGATAATGGGGTAAATCCACGAATATCAGAAAATAAGACAGTCATTTCTTTTTTAACTTGATCGCCTAGTTCTACATCAATGATACTGGATTTATCTAACAAACTTAAAAATGCGCTGGGGACGAATCGCTCATAAGATTTATTGAGTTGAAATATTTCATAAGCGGCTTTTAAACGTTCTTCTTCAGCTTGTTTACGCTCGGTAATATCACGCGCAAAGGCAAAAGCATAGGCTTTATTATCATATTCTAAATAGTTCAGGGTTTTTTCTACTGGGAAAATTCGACCATCTTTTGCCTCATGTTGCGACTCAAATGAAAAACTACCTTGCTCAACTAGGTTATCCCAATACTCTTGCCAAATATCCTCAGTGGTATTAATATCTATATCACTGATATTTTTAGTTAATAATTCATCTTGAGAATAGTCAAGGCTATGGGCGGCCGAATCATTGGCATATAATATTTGCCCTGTTTGATTTATCCACAAAATACTATCAGCCGCATAATTCACAGAATGCTGGGTTAAACGTAAAATGGCTTCTGCTTGTTTTCGTTCGCTAATATCATGCAAGATACCGACAAATAGCTGCCTTGTCCCTAAATGTGCCTCTCGCACGGATAATTCTAAAGGAAAAGTATCCCCATTTTTACGCTGACCTTCTAATTCTCTGGTATTATCAATGATATGCTTTTTGCCCGTTTTAATATAATTTTCTAAATAACCATCATGCTGCTGGGCAGTTATTAAAGGCATTAAAATAGACACATTTTGCCCGACCAGTTCCTTTTGCGTATACCCAAACATCAGCTCTAATGCTGGGTTCACCATTTCAATCACACCTTGTGTATTAACCGTAATAATCCCATCTGCGGCGGCAAGCACAATCGCACGGGTTTGGGCTTCACTGATTTGTAGTTTTTGAATCAGCTCTGCTTGTTCATGATTCAGCTCTTCAAGTGCTTGGTGTTGTTCTGAAACGACTTTTTCTTGTTGATAACTATAAATGGCTTCTTTAACCGTTAAACGTAAATCTTCAGCTTCCCAAGGCTTAGAAATATAGCGATATAAATTAGCATGTTTAATTGCATTACCAACCGCATTAATATCAGCTTGGCCTGTCAACATGATTTTGAGTGTTTTGGGAGATAAACGATGTATTTCTTTGAGTACCTCATCTCCTTTCATATTAGGCATGAGGTAATCAGAAATAATCAGAGGGATATCAGACTGTTCTTCGATTAAATCTTCAATTAATTCAATTGCTTCTTCACCATCTTCAGCCGTTTCTATCAAATAGTCATTACTTAAAGCCTTTTTCAGCTCTATTTTCAAACTATCTAAAATAGTATATTCGTCATCTACACAGACGATTACGGGTTTGCTCATAATTTTGCTAAACCTGCTTTAATGGTTTCAATCAGCTCTTTACCATCCCAAGGTTTGTACAAACAACGGTGCAAATTAGCTTCAACTTGTGCACGTTTAATCGCAGAATTATCAGCTTGCCCCGTGAGCATCACTTTGACAATTTGAGGAAAACGATGGTGCACTTGAATTAAGAATTCATCACCTTTCATCCCCGGCATCAACCAGTCAGACACAATAACCAATATACTAATATTTTCGTCATGTAATTCTTCAACGACCTCCAGTGCTTCGTCGGCACTTTCGGCAAATTCATACAAATATGTATCATTAAACTCATTTTTTAGCTGAATTTTTAAGCTGTCTAAAACAACAGGTTCATCGTCTACACAGAGAATGGCAGATTTTGACATAACCTTTTTCCTCGCAATGACTTCACTTTATCATTTATAGTAAGTAAAACAATGATTTTCATTAGTGTTTTTCTTAACTCAAAGACTATGCAAAATCCACAGCCTATTATTGAAGTCATAAAAATTATTATTACTACATTTTATCATGTAATTAGAATGTTAAGGTGCAAATTTAGACACATTTATCTAATGTATCAGCTCTGTTCTAGGCTTTTCTATTAAAAAAATGCACTGTCTATTATAGAATCCCAACTACTATTTTATTAGATATAAACTCTAAAATCACAACTTAATATTGTAGGTATATTTTTAAGAACTTAGTATTTCATACATAAGCAAACTGGGTCATAAAAGAGCATTTTAAATTATGTTCAATTTGTATTATAAGAAAACAATATCTTTTTCGATTTAGTTAAACCTGAATATTTTTATAATCCCAGCACATCATCGGTTAAAAATCAAAAACACTTATTAACAATAGAAATATTTTTATACATGCTTTATTCTATAC
>JADGDW010000173.1 GCA_016744725.1 Candidatus Albibeggiatoa sp. nov. BB20
GTGTAACCAATGCCCATTCATGACTGAGTTAAGCTTGGTTTTAAATCCGCTAAACCCTTGGTAATCATATTTTTTAGCAATTGGCCTGACCATTGTTGGGTGTTAGTTATTGTAATAATAAAATCCCTTTATACTATTAGTGGAGTTTATGTTACTATCCAGACACTAAATAAAAGTGTTTTTGGTTTTTTTACCCGATTTTTCTAGCTTCTCAGGACAATAAATAACAATAACTGGGAACGGGGAAAAGTTTTTAAAATTAATAAAAATAATGACTTAAAATAATCAATTTTTTTATCAAACCACACCAAAGGAGAAACTATGTCCATAGAAATTATACTATCGTTGCTATGTGCTGCGGGAGCAATTGTTTATGGTGGCCTGTCTATTAGCTGGATTCTAAACCAGTCGGCAGGGAATGAGCGAATGCAAGAGATTGCAGGGGCAATTCAAGAAGGTGCAAATGCTTACCTAAACCGTCAATATTCAGCTATCGCTGTTGTTGGGGTTGTGATTGCCATTGCATCGTATTTTGTATTAGGTACATTAACTGCGGTCGGGTTTATAATTGGTGCTGTTTGTTCAGCTCTCGCAGGCTACATTGGCATGTTCATTTCAGTTCGTGCCAATGTACGTACCGCTCAAGCAGCACATCATGGTATTAATGCAGCATTAGCTGTTGCGTTTCGTGGTGGTGCAATCACAGGTTTATTAGTGGTTGGTTTAGGCTTACTTGGTGTAGCAGGTTATTATGCAGTATTACAATCACTCACACCTGCCGATGTTGCAACAACAGACTTATCTCCACTGATTGGCTTAGGTTTTGGTAGCTCACTTATTTCAATTTTTGCTCGTCTTGGCGGCGGTATCTTCACTAAAGGTGCAGATGTAGGTGCTGACTTAGTTGGTAAAGTGGAAGCGGGTATTCCTGAAGATGACCCTCGTAACCCTGCTGTAATTGCTGATAATGTAGGTGATAATGTAGGCGACTGTGCAGGTATGGCAGCCGACTTATTTGAAACGTATGCTGTGACTATTATTGCAACCATGCTTATCGGTGCATTAACCTTCCAAGCCGTTCCAGAGCTGGCGAACAAAGCCATTTTGTTACCACTTGTTTTAGGTGGTGTCTCTATCATCGCTTCTATTATCGGTACTTTCTTCGTCACAACAAATAACGATAAAATTATGTGGGCGTTGTATAAAGGCTTAATTGTCGCGGGTGTTATCGCGGGTGTTGCATTCTATCCTGTTATTACTTGGGTTTTGGGTAGTGACGCATTAACCATTTCGGGTGAATCTGTTCCCATCATGAACATTTATCTTGCATCGTTAATAGGTTTAGCGCTTACGGGTGCGATGGTTGTGATTACTGAATATTACACCTCAACTGAATATGCACCTGTCAGACATATTGCAGCCGCATCTGAAACAGGTCATGCAACTAACGTGATTGCAGGTTTAGGCATTTCCATGAAAGCCACTGCAGCCCCTGTTATCGCAGTCTGTTTAAGTATTTTTGCAGCGCATGAATTAGCGGGCTTATTCGGTATTGCTATCGCTGCAACTTCAATGTTATCAATGGCGGGAATTATCGTTGCGTTAGATGCTTATGGCCCTATCACTGATAATGCAGGTGGTATTGCTGAAATGGCTGAATTAGATGAAGAAATTCGGAATATCACAGACCCTCTCGATGCGGTTGGTAACACAACTAAAGCCGTCACTAAAGGTTATGCGATTGGTTCAGCAGGTTTAGCAGCCTTAGTCTTATTTGCTGATTTTGAGCATAAGCTAGAAGCTGCGGGTATGCACATCACTTTTGAACTCACCGACCCTATGGTCATTATTGGTTTATTCATTGGTGGGATGATTCCTTACGTTTTCGCAGCAATGGCAATGGAAGCTGTTGGACGTGCGGCAAGTAGTGTTGTTGTTGAAGTACGCCGCCAATTCAAAGAAATTCCGGGCATTATGGATAAAACTGCCAAACCAGATTATTCACGCGCAGTGGATATGTTAACTAAATCGGCAATTAGAGAAATGATTGTTCCATCTTTATTACCTGTCTTCGTACCTGTTATTGTTGGCTTATTATTAGGCCCTCAAGCATTAGGCGGTATGCTAATGGGTACTATTGTCACAGGCTTGTTCGTAGCAATTTCCATGACTGTGGGTGGTGGAGCTTGGGATAATGCGAAGAAATTTGTAGAAGATGGCTACCATGGTGGTAAAAACTCCGATGCACATAAAGCGGCGGTAACAGGTGATACAGTAGGTGATCCATATAAGGATACGGCAGGTCCTGCGGTGAATCCGTTAATTAAAATTATTAACATTGTTGCGTTATTAATCGTACCATTGTTATAAGTGAAGTCTGAACTGGCAGCTTTGTTATTGTACAAAATTGTCAGTTCTTAATAATAAAATCAAGATTTCCTTTAGTTAATGGATTTACCATGTAGTTGTCTCAATACCAATTTTAATTATCACCACGTTGTTACCAAAGGAGAACCACCGTGCAATTAGTACTTGAATTAACGGAAGAAGAAAAAGAAATACTCAAAGAAGTGTCTGCGAGTGAATTATCAGAGTTGCGTTTTGAAATTGCGGATACAGATCGTAAAGACTTCCGTGATATGTTGAAACGTAAAGAAGTGCTGTTAAAACGAATTATCGCGCAGTTAGAAGAATAGTTTTAAGTAAAACTTAAAGTGCAAGCCATTGTTTTATGATAAAAATCAGCTTGCACTTTTTTAAAATTAAGTAATGGGTAACAATATATGGAATGTTGTGCCTTTGCCTATTTCAGTCTCCAATTCTAATTTCCCATTATGTTTTTCTATAATCTTCAATACAATATCTAAGCCGAGTCCACTACCTTCTCCCGCAGGCTTGGTTGTAAAGAAGGGTTTAAAAATCTTTTCCTGAATCTCTTGTGGAATACCAGAACCTGTATCAGCCACACTGATTTTGATATTATCCTGTTGTTGCTGGGCATCAACTGTTAAAACCCCTTTATAATCCATTGCTTGTAGTGCATTATGAATTAAATTCATCCAGACTTGATTCAGTTCATCAGGAAAGCAATTAATATGTGGAATTTCCGCAAAATTGAGGACTGTTTCAACGCCATGCTTTAATTGGTTATGATATAAGGTTAATACGGTTTCTATGCCGTTAACAATATCTGCGGGCTCTTTTTCACCACTATGATCGTAACGGGCAAAACTTTTAAGTGCGAGAATAATTTTACTGGCTCGTTCTGATGCGGTTTCAATGGTTTTCGAGCTGCGTTGCAAACTCGTTAGCTGGTACAATATTTCAAAAGTCACAAGGCTTTCATCTGATTTAAGTATTGGCACAAGATGTTCTATTTCTTTATAAATACCCATATCAACTAATTTATCCGCAACTGACATCGTATCATCAATACCATAAGTCTCTAGCTCTTTGGCTAATTGACGACGTATTTTGCGCTGCTCACGAGAAGATAATGGTTTATCTAAATGATTAGTTTGTGCCAATAACATCAGCACTTCTTCGTGTTGAGGGTCAGAAAGTTGCCGAAAAAAATCAGGTAATAAAGGTAGGTTTTGTCTGAGAAATTGGGAAATATGATTGACTGAAGAACGAATTGCACCTAATGGAGTTTTGATTTCATGCGCAACACCTGCAATAAGTTGTCCCAAAGCAGCCATTTTTTCTGATTGAACCAGTTCATTTTGGGTGGCTTGCAAATGTTCTAGCGTAAGCTGTAATTTTTCATTTGCATTACGTAACCGGATTTCAGCTTGTTTCCGCTCCGTCACATCACGCGCAATCAGCAGAATAGCAGGTTTATCCTTATAGTGAATAAAACGGCCACTGATTTCCGCAGGAAAACAATCACCATTACTACGGACACACCGAGCTTCGACAAACCCATCTAGCTCATCGTGTTGCTCAACTAATGAGATAATGAACCGAACCAATTTTTGCTCATCTGCTTGATATTCAATGTCTTTTAATGAAAGATTTTTAATTTCTTCCAAGTCGTAATCTAAATAATCACAAGCCACTAAATTAGCGTCAATAAATATATCTTGCTCTAGTCCATAAACTAAAATCGCGTCTGCCGCGCTATCAAATAGATTTTTATATTTATTTTCAGATTCTTGTAATCTTTTATTCTGTAAAGCCAGTTTCTTTTGCAAGTTATGTACTTTAAGATGCGCTTCAACTCGTGCTAATACCTCCTCAGCTTGAAAAGGTTTTGTAATAAAGTCGACACCACCTGCCTTGAATGATTTAACCTTATCAACAATTTCAGATAATGCGCTGACAAAGATAATCGGGATTGCTCTCGTCTGTTCATCCGCCTTTAAGCGTTCACATACTTCATAGCCATCCATCCCCGGCATCATGATATCTAATAGAATTAAGTCAGGCATTGCTCTATTTGCAGCAATTAATGCCATTTCTCCATTCTTTGCAGTATGAACTTTATATTGTCCACGTTTTGTGAGAATATGAGTTAAAATCTGCAAGTTAGTTGGCGTATCATCTACAACTAAAATACTATTTTTCTCAGTGAGTGAGTCACTATTCATTATGGTTTGCTCAATCAACAACTAGCCTATATTTTTGCCAAAAAGTGTGCATGAAATTCATATCTAAATCAATGACTATTTAAGTTGTTTTTATTTTTAAACGTTAAACTAGGATAGTCAGTTCGAGGTTACAGTGAAAATAAAACAAGCAATTACAGTGCTAACTCAACAAGTTATTTTAATTTTTTTATGTAGTACTGCATTTAATAGTTTTGCAGCAGAAGAAATTATATTTAGTGCTAAACCCAAAACCAATCCTGAAGATAAGCCTTGGCGCATTGGTTTCTATCAAGGAGGACCACTTGATACCTATCCAAAAGTATTGGCTGCCACCGTTAAAGGCTTGGTTGAATTAGGTTGGTTAGTGGAAGAAGAGTTGCCGCCATCTGGCATAAAATTAACCAGTACAAATGATATTTGGGATCATTTAGCCAATTTAGATAATCGTTACTTAGATTTTGTTGGAAATGCATTTTGGTCGGCAGAGTGGGACGAAAATTTAAGACAAAAACATGTTGAGAAAATGATTCATCGTTTCAATACACGACAAGATATTGATTTTATGATTGCTATGGGCACATGGGCAGGTATTGATTTAGCCAATGATCGACATAAAACTAAGTTGCTGGTATTTGATGCAGCAGATGCAGTGAAGTCCAAAATAATCAATAGTATTTATGATTCAGGTTTAGACCATATCAATGCTCGTGTTGACCCGTTACGCTATAAACGCCAAATTCGATTATTTTCCAATTTGATTGGGTTTAAAAAATTAGGCGTTGCTTATGAAAACTCTGAAGTGGGAGAAGTGTATTCTGCTATCGACGATGTTAGGGCAGTAGGTAAAGAGCTGGATTTTAAAGTGGTTCGTTGTTTTACTAAATCAGAAGTGCCTGATAGCTTATTATATCTTGCAGAAGAAAGTCTTAGAAAATGCTATCAAGAATTTTTAGAAAGTGTTGACGCGGTTTATATTACTTATCAGCGCGGGACAGAAAATGCCTCCATATTAAAAGAATTGTTAGACATGCTAAATGAAGCAGGGATTTATACATTTTCTCAAACAGGCTCAGATCATGTACGTTTGGGGGCTTTAATGAGTATTGCTCTAGTCAGTTATAAGGGAGTAGGGCGTTTTCATGCTGAGACAATGGCGAAAATATTGAATGGTGCAAAACCCCGTGAACTCAGCCAAATTTATTCTGACTCCATGAATATTGCGATTAATTTGGATACGGCCAAAGAGGTCAATTTTGATCCACCTATTAGTTTATTAGGGGCAACTGATGAGCTTTATTCCAAAGAGTTACAGGAAAAACAGAAGCAAGATGCCGAGTTTTTTTATTAAAAGAGGCATTGATTTTTACATTACCCATAAGTAAGTAAAATATGCAAATAGGATTTTGGTTACAAAAATAGACATAGATCAAGTTCATGCAATTTCGAATAGAGAACCCTCTTGAGCATTTTATACTATTCATGATTTACGCCTTGCATCCTTGAGGTATATCTATTATAAGTGTTCGTTTCACTTGCTTTTATTTGTAAAGAAATGGCAGCTAAACGTTTATTTGATTTATTTTTTGTCATCCTCGGCTTGATTGTACTCAGTCCAATATTACTGTTGATTGCAGTTTGGATTAAATTAGACAGTCGTGGCACGGTGTTTTTTCAACAAACTCGGGTTGGACAATATGGAAAATTATTTAAAATTATAAAATTCCGCACCATGTCCATGAGTAATGAAGGGCTTAAATTAACCATTGGACAAGATCAACGCATCACCCGTTCAGGCTATTTTTTGCGGAAATACAAATTAGATGAATTGCCGCAGTTATTCAATGTATTAAGAGGTGATATGAGTTTAGTCGGCCCTCGTCCTGAAGTACCTGAATACGTGGCTTATTATCCTGACGAAATTAAAGATATTGTATTATCTGTACCTGTTGGTATTACCGACAATGCCTCGATTGAATTCAAAGATGAGAGTGAATTATTAGCCACCTCTCAACAGCCAGAAATAGACTATATTCAAAAGATTATCCCTGTTAAATTGGCCTATCATCAGCAATATGTTAACGAACGCAATTTGATGCTAGATTTTAGTTTGATTATTAAAACCTTGACCCGAGTTTTTATTCGCTAATGTCCCGCCTTCATCATTTGCCGATTCTTATTTATGATGCCTTAATGTCAGGCCTAGCATGGGTGCTGGCAATTTTAATACGCTATAACTTCCAGCCTGATAATGAAGATTTTGCAGCCATCTATTTGTTTCCAATCATCATGACCCTACAGGTATGGATTGCGTGGCGTAGTGGTTTACAACGTGGGATTTGGCGTTATGTCAGTATGCACGATGTGCGTTTAATGTTGAATGTGGCCTTTTCGGGGACATTGGTTGCAGCATTGGTTTTATTTATTTTGATACGTTTAGACAATATTCCACGTTCTTCACTCTTATTTTACCCTTTTATCTTAATCATATTATGGAGCATTCCGCGTTTAGCCTATCGTTTATGGTATGAGCATTCACTCAATTTTTTCTATATTCCGATTCCCACCACGCAACAAAAAGTACTGATTTTAGGTGCAGGCACATCAGGCGATATGCTGGTGCGAGATATGGTACGAACGCCGCAGTATGGCTATATTCCAATTGGTTTTTTAGATGACCAAACTAAATTATTGGGTGGCAAATTACATGGCATTCCTGTTTTAGGTTCAATTGAGGATGTGCAGGATATTGTGGCCGAATTAGATATTGACGTGATTATCATTGCTATCCCCTCTGCAACCGATGAGCAAATGCAGCGCGTGGTGGAGCTGTGCGAGCAAAGTAAAGTCCCTTTTAGAACATTGCCTAAGCTAGATAATGTGGTCAATGGTCAAGTCGATTTAACCACATTACGTGATGTATCGATTGATGATTTATTAGGTCGGGCTAAAGTGGAGCTGGATTGGCAAATAATCCAAACCAACTTACAACAAAAAACGGTGATGGTGACAGGGGGTGGCGGCTCGATTGGTTCAGAGTTGTGTCGTCAAGTCGCAAAGTTAAATCCTCAACAATTGATTATCTTTGAACGTTCTGAATTTAATTTATATCAAATCGAGCTGCAATTGCGCCAAACTTTTCCTGCTCTGACATTACATGCTTGTTTGGGGGACATTACCGATAAAATTACCCTTACTCATATTTTACAGCGTTATCAACCTCAAGTGATTTTCCATGCAGCCGCGTATAAACACGTTCCAATGTTACAAAATCAAGTTCGTCAAGCAGCTTATAATAATGTATTAGGGACTCAACGTTTAGCTGATTTAGCCAGTCAATATCAATGCGAAACCTTTGTTATGATCTCAACGGATAAGGCGGTCAATCCGACTAATGTGATGGGAACAACGAAACGGATTGCTGAAATTTATTGTCAAGGATTAAATGAACGTACCGATACTCAATTTATTACCGTGCGATTTGGTAATGTATTAGGTTCGGCGGGAAGTGTTGTCCCTTTGTTTAAACAGCAGATTCAACGAGGTGGGCCTGTGACGGTGACGCATCCAGATATTTCGCGTTATTTCATGACGATACCAGAAGCTTGTCAGTTAATTTTACAAGGCAGCGCAATGGGACAAGGTGGTGAAATTTTTGTATTGGATATGGGAAAACCGATAAAGATTTGTTATCTTGCTGAGCAAATGATTCGCTTATCAGGAAAAACGCCCGGCCAAGAGATTAAAATTGAGTATACGGGTTTGCGAGCGGGTGAAAAACTGCATGAAGAACTGTTTCACCATGATGAAGAATTTGCGCAAACACAACATCAAAAGATTTTTCTGGCATTGCATCGCACCAATCATTGGGAACGTACTCAGGATTTGCTACAACAGATAGAGCAAGCTTGCAATGTTTACGATGAAACAAAAATTTTGGGTATTCTACAAACGTTAGTGCCTGAGATGAAGCTGGAAAATTAAAAAATAGAGCTAATCCACGGCCATCAAATTCAATTTTTCTAATGAAATTATGATTCAATATATGGTCTGCTATTTATTCAGGTTTGTTATAACCGTTACTAGAAATCTGTACTAATCTCTTAGTTCAATTTATTCACATCGTCATCAACTCAGCAATGAAACATTGTCTGACAAGTCTCTTATGTGCGTTTAGGTGGGCTGTAACGTGTCCACACCATAGGTGTTTAAGTTTAGAGCTGCATTAACTG
>JADGDW010000174.1 GCA_016744725.1 Candidatus Albibeggiatoa sp. nov. BB20
AACAGGGCTTGGTCGCCCTGTATCCCGGCTTTCAGCCGCCAAGCCTCTAACCCACCCGTCTTTAGCGGGTGGTTGTTTAGTTTCCTGCCGCAATGATTTCAGGGTTTCAAAGACCAGTTGCAATGATGCTTTATCTTGTGAACCAAAGCCTTCATCTAAGAAAAAGAAATTTTGTGTGGTTTTAGTGGTTTTTTGAATACTATCGGATAAAGCCAAAGATAATGATGCTTGGAAAATCTGTCTACCTGACAAAGTTTTAACACTGCGCAACTGTCCATCATTCATATAATCTCGTACTTCAAATTCATTGTTATCATTGAGTTCTAAACGTAATTTTTGCTGAGTTAAGCGTACAAAACGTGTATTTGCTGCATTGACCAAATCTTGCAAAAATACGGTTGAAACATAATTAACAAAACCACTACCCTGAAATAATTTTTTCAGCATATCAATATTGCTTGCACGCTGTTGTAATTCATCTAAATCAGTCTCTAGCTGCTGCTTTTTTATTAAATCTGTTTTTAACTGCTGTATTGTGTGTTCCAATGTAATAATGGTTTTTTGGTAGTCATGCACAATAGAATTAAAACAAGCCTGCTTTGTTGAATTGGAGCAATTACCAACAGAAAATTTAAAAGAAGTACTGAATTACCTTAAACAACTTCGTCAGAAATCTTCAACAAATACCAAAGAAATAAAATTAGGAGAGTTAACCGTTGATTTGTTTGGCTCAAACGCAGGTATTGATTTAGATTTACCACCACATAAGCCACTGAGCTTTGGCGCGTGATTTTATTGGATACAAATATCGTTTCAGAAATGATGAGACCTCAACCTTCTACATCAACACTCCTTAACAAGTCAGACAATATTTGCATCAACTAAATTGTCCCTAAGAACATGGTTTCTAGCAATGCATTAGATGAGCCAAGCGAAAACAGGTATATCAGCCTTGGCGTTACATCGTCAATTAGGTGTGTCATACAATACAGCATCGGCTATGAAGCAGAAAATAATGCATGTGATGAAAAGAAGCTAATGGGGTGGGTTCAATTAGATGATGTGTATTGGGGAGGCACTAAGCATGGAGGTAAAAGAGGACGGGGTTCAGCCATTTGTCGCGGCGGTCTGTCTAAATCAAGATGCTCATCCTATCTCGATGAATATGAATGTTGTTGAAGGGTTCAAAACTAAGGAGATTGCAGCTTGGGCTGAACACCATCTCAGTACAGAGTGTGAAGTTGTCTCTGATGGTTTAACTTGCTTTAAGGCGGTTTAAAAACACGGTTGCAAGCACACTCGCATTATAACTGGTGGAGGAGTTCATAGCGTAACACTTGAACAGTTTACTTGGGTTAATATCATGATTGCTAATGTTAAAACCGCTATCATTAGACTCTATAGTGAATTTCTTGTTATGTGTTAGGACTGGCAGTCCTTTAATATTTTAAATATCAAACACTTTCAAATTTGAGGACAATTTGAGGACTGCCAGTCCTATATCACTTTAAAATAAAACGGCTATATCATGCAATTCAACATAAACATCTTCCTCGCTACTTAGCTGAATTTTGCTATCGGTTTAATCGGCACTTTCAACTTGACCATTTACTACCTCATTTAGCTTTTGTCGCTCTCAGAACAAACCCTTTGCCTTATCGCCTTCTTATTTTGGCTGATCATTATGGGTAATCAGGAAGTAATTTGGCTGTCTATTTGCTAATAAAATGAGCTATTGATTATCAGATAGAATACGCAAAAACTTATTAAACATTTCAAAATGTGTAAATGCACCTGCTTGATAAGAGATTTACAACCGCTTTTGGTTTACACTCTGATATATCAACCATCAAATACCGATTCCCTCAAATCATTTCATTGTGAGGACAATATGAAACATCTTTTATATATTTTAGTTGCATTACTTAGCACGCCACTCAGTTTTGCTGATGAACTAGGCAACTCTACAGACCTAAAACCGATTGAATTACTGGTAACAGTGAAATACATCGACGTGGAAAATGGCTTTTATGGTTTTGAAACGATAGACGGACAAAAATTCTTACCCACAAATATACCCGACTCATTTAAGCGAGATCAATTGCCTATTAAAGTATTTGGCGTGCGCCAACCTCATATTGTTGGTATCCATCAATGGGGTGAATATATTCGCATTATGAGCATTCAAGTGATTGATTGTGCTGAAGCGAATGAAGATGAACAAGCAGTTTGTGATTTAATTAATATACCGTAATGACCATAGATAGAGAAAGAGCATTTTCAGTTTAGCCATGTACATTTGAGGAGATTATTAACTTTAGCCTTAACGAATTTTAGGGTTTTATGTGAAAATACATTGTTACATAAAGTTTTTACAAAAAATCACCTGTTTTTCATAATTCAAGTTTTTAAGTTATGATAAAATAACAGGCGCAAATTAGAATGTATTTAATTTTTTTTAATTATAGCTTCGGGAATTAATTATGATTGGTAAGCTCTGGCATTTACTTCTGTAACTCATTGTTCTCTATTATTTAAATTTTATGTCACTCTATGTTAGATTAAATAATGTCTATTGCCAACAGATTATTGAATGTGATATAAACCGAAGCTGTATATCGATATATAAAAATTACTCACTACCCTAAAATCAAGACCAATAAGGAGACTCAACATGAGTACAGAAAACGTTGCAGAACAAGAAGAACAGGTAGAAGCCGTTATTGAGAGTCATGAAGAAGAAGCAAACAATATGGTGAAAAACTATATTATTGCATCTATGGGCGCAGCTTTAGTACCTGTACCATTATTTGATATGGTTGCATTGACAGGCATCCAGTTAAAATTGTTACATAGCTTAGCTAAGTTATATGACGTTAAATTCACCAAAAACTTGGGCAAGTCTTTAATTGGCTCATTGTTAGGCGGTATTGTTCCAGCCTCTACTGCAGCAAGTTTATCTAAAGCGGTTCCGGGTGTAGGTACAACTGTGGGTGTAATTGGTATGTCTGCAATTGGTGGTGCAACAACTTACGCAATTGGTCGTGTGTTCATTCAACATTTTGAATCAGGCGGCACATTCTTAGATTTCAACCCAGAAAAAGTACGTGAATATTTCAAAGCTGAATTTGAAAGAGGCAAAGAAGTTGCCAACGAACTAGAAGATAATGACGAAGTAAAAGCAGATACAACTGCAGCTTAGTTTATTCTGAGGAGTGTGTGGCGGCTCATTTTCACACTCCATTATTAGTGTTTAAGTTTGCGTCGTTCCTGAAAAAAATCTTTTAAGCGTTGGCTACATTCAACTGCTAAAATACCGCCGACACATTCAACCTGATGATTGTGCCGAGTATCACGTAAAACGTCGAAACGACTTCCAGCCGCACCCGTTTTAGGGTCATAAGCACCAAACACAACCCTTGATACTCTGGCATGAATAATTGCGCCAGCGCACATTACGCAAGGTTCTAAAGTAACGTAAAGCGTTGTATCAGGAAGACGGTAATTTTGGAAATACTTAGCTGCTTGCCGAATGGCCATTACTTCAGCATGAGCAGAAGGGTCATTGCTTACAATCGGCTGATTCCATGCCTCAGCAATACACTGGTCATTATGTACGACAACAGCCCCAATTGGAATTTCGTTCTGTAAAGCAGCGTAATCAGCCAGCATCAGTGCGTGACGCATCCAAAATTCATCACCTTTCATGATTTTTATACATTATTGCAGGGTCTTTTAAGACAGATTCTGTCACAACCCATTCATTATTTTTTAGTTGTTTAAAAAAACAATGCTGTCTTCCAGTATGGCAAGCAACACCACCAATTTGCTTCACTTTTAGTAAAATAACATCATTATCACAATCTAAATGGATCGACTCCAGTGTCTGTACATTACTAGATTCTTCCCCTTTAAACCAAAGTTTTTGGCGTGAGCGTGACCAATAAACAGCTCGCTGTTGTGCTACAGTTAATTGCAAGGCTTCTCGATTCATCCATGCCATCATCAATATAGTGTTTGTTTCAGCATCCTGAGCAATTGCGGGTACTAAGCCATCGCTACCCCAAGCAACTTGATCTAACCAATCAGTCATATATTTCCTTTCGTTTTTCAAGATAGAAGCGCGTCTACCTCAGCATGGTTTATTGAATCGGATTAAAATATCACAGGATATATTGATTTTACAGTTTAATAAAATTCCAAAAGATTGTATTGGTCATTTTAACGATAAGAGGACTCGCTTTTAGCAAAAGATCGAAAGCCCTCATTATCAGCCATATTTTATGTTATCTAAGCCTTACCAAGTCGTTCAATACGGCCATCACTCAAGCGTCTACCTAAATAACCGGTTTTGAATAAACGAGAATGTATTTGCTGGCTTAGAAATTGAGGTTGGATAAACTTTTGCTGAGTTAAATCATGATCCAAATAGCCTCGGCTCACACCTGCACCACCAATGCAAATCTCACCAATTGCACCCACTGGCAATAAAGTCTCTTGCTGAGAAACAATATGTATTGCTTCCTGATTGAGTATGAATTCAGATACTTCAGCGTCAGATTGCAAACATTGTACTTCAGAGGCCAATGTTGTTTCAGCATGGTCTTCTAAATTAAAGACTAACAAATTATCCAAACGTTGTAGTTGTGCGTGTAGTGCTGGGGTTAAACAATCGCCATTTAGCATAATGATAGATAAATCATGTAATGGGGCTAAGCCTTTTGCCGTAATTAAAGTTTGTAACGCATGAGGAGAGGTTTGCAAAATTGAAACATGATGTTGTTGCAAACTATCAGCAAGATGTTGTTTATCAGGCAATATTACCGTAACACCTAAAATCAAACCACCAATCAAACTTAAAGCCGCCATATCTGAATCAATCGTGCTTGAATACACTACATCACTATGATGCCAGTGAAATGATGCAGTTAAGCTAGTACAAAAATGCACTAAATTGGTGTGTTCAACCATAACCACATGATTTGTATTAGCTTGATAACTTAAGTAGGCTAAATCATTTGCATGTATTTGTATTTCAGGCTCATGAGTTTCTAAACTTGTCGCTAAAATGGTTTCAATATTTATGGTATTTTCCATAGCAAAAGGCGCGTTTTCTATAGTTAAAACTGACTTTGCTCTACATTGCTGGATGATTTTTGGGTTATGCTCATCATTAGAGTTTAATAGAATATAAGCCGCGCCTGCTTTCAGAATTCCCCATAATGCAATACTAAATTGAATATCACTCGCCATACAAATTGCGACACAATCATCAGTACCAATACCTTGTTTAATTAAATAATGAGCGACTTGATTGGCTTTTTGATTTAATTCGGTATAAGTCAATGTTTGATTAGCACAAATAACAGCGGTTTTTTCATCCTGTTGCTGCACTCGTTCGATGAATAAATCCCTTAAGCTACACTCTAATTGTTCGGCATGATATTGAGGATTAAAATCAAATAATAACTGTTGCGTCTCGGTATGAGTCAATGGATTAATCGTAGCTAAACTGATATTGGGTTGTTTGATAATGAGTTTTAAAATTTGTTCGAAATGCTGTGCAAGTCGTTGTATTTGCTCATCAGTATAAGCATTAACATGGTAAGTAAATTGAATTTTAGTTAATTCTGCTGTTGGAGTAATCGAGACCACCAACTCAAAACCACTATGCTTAAAACGTTCTACTACATCGACCTGAATTCCATCATGGGATAAACAATAAGGCGGCTGTTCAAAACACAGGATGTGGTCAATGATAGGAGATTGCAAATGTTGTTGAATATCAGCAAAAGAATGGTAATGATGGGCTTGGTGTGCATCTAAATCATGCTGGATATTGTGTAATAATTGGTCAAAATGAGTAATATTCTCAGTTTTAACTCGAATAGGAATAATATTATTAAGTATCCCCACGACAGAATCTGAATTAAATTGCTCAGAATCTAAAACCGTGGTTGTACCAAAGACAGTATCTTGACAATCATTGTAATAACATAATAAATAGCCCCAAACTGTCTGTAACAAAGTATTGACTGAGACTGATTTTTCTTCAGCTAATTGAAATAATTGTTGAGACAGTTCAGGTGTCATTTGCAGTGTATATTGGGCTGCTTGAGTTGTGGTTAAATCACTATCTTTAGGCACACTACTGATTATTTGATAGTCATGTAAATAGTGTTGCCAATACAAGTGTGAATCATCATGACTTTGTTGAGCCAACCATTTAGTGTAACGATGATATGGGGTAATTGTAGATAATTGAGGGATATTATTTATTTTTAATGATTGGTAGGTTTGCATTAAAGTTTGTTGCAACATTTGGCTACAGTGACTGTCTAGTAAAATCGCATGGTAAGTCCAAATCATTATAAAATGTTGACTATCAAGCTGGAATAAAGAAACACGGCTCAAAATATCTTGATAAAGATTAAATCCCTCTGTTCTGTCTTGTTGCTTAAAGGTGTGTAAATAATCTTGTTGTTCTTGGGATGTTAAACGTTGAATATCAACAAAACGGAACTCCACATCAACATGTTCTAATGCCATTTGCAATGGTTGCAAACCCTTATGGACAAAAATTGTCCGCAAAATATCATAATGATTAGTCAAGGTTTGCCAGCTTGCGTGCATGAGCTGTGCATCGAGTTCGCCCGTGATATTAAAAGTTAATTGCTCAAGATAAGCGGTGTTATCTGCTGTTTGCAACATATAGTGCAAAATGTTTTCTTGCGCAGGTGATAGTGCATAGAGGTTTTTAAGGGAAGTTTTTTTGTTGAGCATGGCGAATCATCTTTTTTAGGTCTACCTAGAAGGTAAAAATTAAGCAACTTTGAAACCAATAAAACTAATTTTAATGATAGATTTTAAATGATTAAGTATTACAATTTTATGACAAAAACATTATGCCGCTTGTTGTTGTGCAATATGAATCCATTCTTTTTGTAGCTTACGGCGATCCTTTGGTAAATCTTGAGCATGTTGAAGAATTTCGTTAAATAATAGGTTAGCCTGCTCTGAACGTCCTAATTTTCTGAGTAATAATGCGTAACGGCATTTGGCTTCATAACCTGAATAGTACCCGCTCAACACTTGATATTCATGTAACGCATCGTCCGTTTTTTCTAAAGCCTCTAATGTTCTAGCAAAGAGTAAATGACCTTCCTGCGACTTAAAATCAGGGTTTTTCTCAATCAATTGCTCCATAAATTGTTTACAGGCTTGAAAGTCCTGCTTTTGAAATAAAATCTGGGTTAAACCCAGCATAATATGCGGGTCATGCTCATAAATACCTTGTAAACTATCTTGATATAATTTAGTTGCTTCATCCAGCAAGCCAAATTGAACACATTCTTTTGCAAGTTCCACTTTGTTATGTATATTGTCAGTTTTAGCTAATTGTTGAGCACGTTGTTTTAAATCACGCTGTGGATCAATTGCGGTTAAGATTTGTTTAGAAGCATAATTGCCTGCTTTACTACAGCGCATTTCGGGTAATATTTCGATCATAAAATAGGCAAAGCCACCTAAGAATGAAAACGCAAGAATAATTATAATCCAATACCGTTCACGTTCTGTCTTAATCACATGAACAATCATAGCCGTTTGTATAACAAGGGATAATGCAATTAAAAAAGGCATATTTCCTCCAGAGAAATGTGTCAAAAAAGAGTGCATCTACATAAAAATGCTTAGATATGTTCTTCTAGTAAAAATTGTGCTTCAGGGCAGTATTGAAGAAGTTTTTGTCTATTTTGTTCAGTTAATCGTGTAATTTTGTGACATCCAAAACTATTGGCTTCAAAACTAATATGCGTACTAAATTTTATACAGTCATCATTTTTTCCTACTTTGCCGCCAATAAGTTCAATATGAAATAGCCATGTTCACCGCCTGTCCACCATGTTCTAGGAAATAAAGTAAGACAGTCATAGGGTTTTGCCAATATCTTAAACTTAAGCCACCATCAATAATAATTCCTATTGGACGGCAACGCATCCATTTTGAACCAATGTAATCATAGTGGATAAAGTCGTTAAGTTTGAATACGGGGTTCTCACATAAAAGGGCATCCGTTTGAAAAATCAATATTTTATTTCGACCGATTAAATTGTTCCAAAACCGTTTGGATAATAGCAATGTATTATATTTTCTAGCATCCAGATTTTTGATACAAAGTTGAGTAAGATACAATTTTTTATCATGCACTAAACTGGCAAGAGAGCTTGGCATAATAAAATCTAGATTTTGTTCACCATGAAATAAAGGTTTTTAGATGTTGGGCTCGTATGTTGTCTATTGAGATACCAAGTTTCTGTAGTTCTCGTCTTATGGTTATTACTGTGGAATCCATTACTCTAATCTATCCAAGCTAATGAATTTATAAATAATCTAAATTTATAGCTAAAAATAAATTAAACATAAATTAAGCGTTATACAGGCCTATTTTATACTTGTTGGTTATAACATCTCAACTATATATGGAACTAAACAACCACCCGCTAAAGACGGGTGGGTTAGAGGCTTGGCGGCTGAAAGCCGGGATACAGGGCGACCAAGCCCTGTTGTCATTAAAGAATTAG
>JADGDW010000288.1 GCA_016744725.1 Candidatus Albibeggiatoa sp. nov. BB20
TATCGAAAGCACCTGCTATTGATAACTGAAGTTAAAAGCCTGTGGTTATTTAATTTGGAAGTACGCCATCTAATCCAGTTAGGAAAGCGACAATATCTTTGACTTCATTATCCGTCAGTGCTTGATTGGCTGATTCAAGCAACTGCTGCTCTTCATAAGACCAATAACGATGCTTATCATCTGTGGCATCATTACTTAAGGTATGATTGAGCTGTACCCGTCCCATAATACGCACCGCCTCTTCCAAATCATCCACTGAACCATTATGAAAATAGGGCGCAGTACGGTTTACATTACGTAATGAAGGAATACGCCACACCCCTCTTTTTACATCAGTAAAACGATGAGCTGCCCCTAAATCATCTGCCAATTTATATTCTTTCTCGTATTGAGTATTGGGTACAGTGGGGAAAATACGATAGGCCGTATTGTCACTATTAATACTTGCACCACTGAAATTCGCTCCAGAATGACATAAAATACAGCCTGTTGATTCAAACAAAGCCATACCACGTAACTGTTGGGCTGATAAGGCATCGCTGTCACCTTTAACAAAACGATCATAAGCTGAATTTGGTGTAATCAATGTACGCTCATACGTGGCAATCGCCTTAGCAATATTATCAACTGTCACCTTTGGATTTTCAGGAAAAGCTTGAGCAAAATAGGCCTGATATTCTGCAATGCTTTGCACCCGTTCTTGTACCGCTTCGGATGATGGCATACCCATTTCAATAGGATTAGTAATAGGGCCAATAGCTTGCTGTTCCAAAGAATTTGCTCGGCCATCCCAAAATAAAACGCGCTGAAATGCTGCATTTAATACTGTGGGGGCGTTGCGTTGCCCTTGTTGGCCATGAATACCAATTGAACTTGATAAGCCATCGCTTCCGCCTTTTTCCTCTGATAACTCATGACAAGAAACACAGGACAGAGAGCCATCAGCAGACAGTCGAGCATCAAAAAACAGCTTTTTACCTAAGGCAATTTTCTCAACTGTGGTGGGATTATTGGTGGGTGCAGGAGCAATATCAGGCAATGCTTCCCAAATATAAGCCTCTGTTTTAACGGGTGTTGTATTTACATACAGAGATTTAATCGCGTGTGGGATAGATGGTTGGGTTGGTAAATATTGTAAAATGGGCTGAGCAAAATTGTTAAAAGTCAAAATAAATACAATTTTAAAGCTAAAGGCAAGCACACCGAAACCCATTGCAATTCCTAATAGCCATTTTCCTTGATGTTGAGGAGCAAGCTCGCGCACAATACCAATAAGGATAAACACTGCGATAGTCACTGCGACCAGTCCAAAAGCCAATAATTCAGAAACATGGGTATTCATTGTGTTCTCCAAAAAAATGAGCCAATGACAGCAATTCTCATCGACTCACAAGTGGGTACTTATTTAAGACCAAGCTTTTTATACAATATCAATCCAGGGCAAACGCCTGTGATACCTGCAAACACCAACATCACGTTTAACACATAAAGTAGCCAATGCGCTTGTTCCCAGCCTGTTAACCAAATTCCAGCTCCAAGCAAAGTCGCAACCGTTAGAAAAAGCATACGTTGTGCAGTCATATTAATTCTCCGTATATAAAATGGGGACTGGCAGCTTAAACTAGGTCAATAATAAATAAGGCTGCCAGTCCTAGCTATAATGCTTAAAGTCGAAATACAGCTTAAGATAAGTTAGAATGATTTAGAAATTCTATTTTTGAATATGATTTATTTATTTTTTGAATATATGCTATGAACTTGAAACAACTTTTATTTGCACAATCGGTCGCGGAAACGTGTTCATTTAGCCAAGCTGCTGAGATGTGCCACGCAACCCAGCCCACATTATCAAATTCGATTTCTCAATTAGAGGATGAATTAGGTGGTAAATTATTCGTTCGCACCACGCGCAAAGTTGATTTAACCGTGTTTGGGGAATATATGCTGCCTTTTATACGGGCGGTTTTAGACGATAAAAATGAATTGCAACAAGCAGCGCAGGCATATCACAATCCTGAGCACAAATTGTTGAGGATCGGGCTTTCTCCTTTGATTGATATGAAATTGCTGAACCATGTGCTTATACC
>JADGDW010000012.1 GCA_016744725.1 Candidatus Albibeggiatoa sp. nov. BB20
GTATAGAAAGATATGAAACAGGATATTTTATCAACTGAAAAATGAGTATAACTGATCAGATTTACTGAAAGGTATACCTATATATTCAGATATTTATTGGTAATGACTGGGAGTCATTACATGGTTTGTTTTTTGGATTTCAGATGAATATTAATTCATACCTGTAGGCGGATATTCAGCAAAATAATGTTGAATGCCTTGTGACAAAGCTTGTGCTAATTGGTTTTGATAATGGGGATCATTTAATTTACGTTCTTCACTTGGCGTGGATAAAAAAGCCATTTCAACTAACACCGATGGAATATCAGGTGAACGCAATACCATAAAGGCTGCGCGTTGTAATTTTTTAAAATGTACTCGATCTACTTTTCCTAAAGATTTCAATATCTTCTGCCCAACTAAAGCACTGGCTTCAAGCGTCCCTTCTTGCGATAAATCCAATAAAACTGAAGCCAATAAATCATCTTTATCGCTTAAACTGACACCGCCAATTAAATCCGCCGAATTTTCCTTTTGTGCTAGCCATTGTGCTGCCTCACTACTTGCGCCACTTTGTGACAGCATATAAACCGATGAACCATACGCTTTTTGGTCATCTGGTAATGCGTCGGCATGAAGTGATATAAACAAATCAGCTTGATATTGTCTGGCAATTTCAATCCGTCGCCGTAGTTTTAAATATTTATCATTGCTGCGGGTCAGTATGGCTTTATAACCCGGTTGTTGATTGATTAAGCGCACCAGCTTTTTCCCTACTGCTAACACCACATTTTTCTCTTTGGTTTTTTGTTTACCCGTTGCACCGGGGTCAATTCCTCCATGACCGGGGTCTACTGCAATAATGATTTTGCTTTTAGTTAATAGTTTGGGTTGAGACGGTGCTGGCTGTTTGATAACGGGTTTAGGTATAGGCTTTGGTGTCGGTGTAACAGATTGTTGCTGTAGTGTTTTATTTAATATCGCAATATCTAATAGCAAACGATGGCCGCCGTGTTGATCTGGAGCAACAAGATAACTGGTAGTGCGGACAGGCTTTTTTAAATCAAAAACAATGCGTAAATCTTGCTTATTACGTTTGGCATAACGGATATTTTTTAAAACAGGCTGCTGGGCGGGAATGTGATCGACTTTATTGATGATATGGGTTTTCTTCAAATCCAACACTAAGCGATAAGGATTGGTCAACGTAAAAATATTATAGCTAGCAGGGTTTGATAAATCTAATATTACCCGTGTTGTTAGTGCATTTTGCTGCCAAAAACGGATATTGTTTAATTCTATGCTCTGAACTGCGAAGGAATAAAATAAAATCAGTAGTCCAAATAATAACCGCATTAGGTACTCCATCAATACACATTAATATTTTAAAAGACAGAAAATAACGAAGCTTTTTGCTTTAATTCCAGAATAAAAAATAACGGGTCTAAACGCCAAAGTTTTAAATTCTATTATTCATCATTTTTTGCATAACGTGAACACATCATGATCGCTTAAAAAAAGGATTTAAAAGTTACAAGGCATTCTTTAAAGCCTTACGAATTAATTCTTCACTGCTGCTTATACCTTCTTGCTGTACTTTATTGACCAGACGGCTCGCATCTTGTGGTTTATAACCCAAAGTAATTAAAGCGGCTATCGCATCATCAGCAGGGCTGGCAACGCCTTCAGTTAAAACACCTGTTGACAGTGATGTGGCCATATTCTGCGCATTGGTTTCAGGAGTTATATTAAGCCGATCACGCATTTCTATAATTAAGCGTTCTGCGGTTTTTTTACCTACTCCCGGAATCCGGGTTAATTTGCTCACTTCTTCTTGGTTTACGCACTGCACAAATGTTGCTATATCCATGGCAGATAAAATACTCAAGGCTAACTTAGGCCCAACCCCATTAACTTTAATCAGCGTCCGAAATAATTTGCGTTCATTATCGGTGCTAAATCCAAATAAAATATGTGCATCATCTCGAATTGACAGGTGTGTATATAACTGCGCTGTGCTACCTATCTCATTTAAATTATAAAAAGTGGACATAGGGGCTTCAAGCTCATAGCCTACTCCATTCACATCCAGCAATAAATAAGGTGGTTTTTTTTCAATGAGTTCACCACGTAGTCGGCCAATCATAGTTTTTGATTCTCAATTTATTAAATATTTTTAATCTTTAAAATAGGCAAATAAATTGCATATTATTTACTAACGACAAAGTGTTTTTCTTAAAGATTTAAATTTTGACAGTGTGTAGCCCTCATTCATCGTAATGGGGGCTTTTTTATGGGTAGTCTTGGCTACTCGTAAAACAAGTTTTGCACTTCTGCTCTGTGATTTATACCGCTATCTAAGCTCTTTGTCACGACAAAGCAAGTCTCTTTCAAACCTAAACAATAGCAATGATTTTAATGGTATTTTGCTCAGAAATCAGTTGATACACAATGCAATGATTCCCAATCATCGTTTTACTGTACGCACCTGTTAAATCGCCAATTAATTTAATGCAATCTGCTTGTTTAGGGTTTGAGGTTAAAAGCTGAAGAGTCTGTTGCAACACTGCGCCAAATCCTTGTTGGATAAATTGTTGTTTATCTTTTAAGGCTTGGGCTGTGTAAACCATTGACCAACTCATGCGCAGTCGTCCTGACAAGTTTCTAAACTGGTTTGTAAGCCTTGTTGAATTTGGGCTTTAATTTCAGGATTGGCTGATAAATGTAAGGTCTGTTGCATTGCCCACCAGTCAGGTTCTGAAATTAATACCGCATTATTAGTTTTACCTTGAATCATAACAGGTTCATGAGTGGTATTAACTTCATCTACAAGGCGGTAGATATTTTGATGGGCTTTATTAAGAGGTTGAATTTTTATCATGGCGGCTATTTAGAGGAAATATTTTGATGGAAAGTAGAGCAATTACAAGCGTATTATAATGAATTTCTTGCAAAATGTGAGATTATTTGTATGCAAACAAGAATACAGCCACCATTCTTAAATAGATAACGAACACGTATCACATCAGCTAAATATGCTTGAATAGCCTTCTTCCATCAAAACTTGACGCACTGTAGGACGTTTTAGCATTGTTTGATAGTGAGTTTGACAGTGTTGGGGTAATGGGATGTCGATATGATTTGCCCAAAATTCAACGTAAAATAGTGCGGCATCTGCAATACTGAACTTATCCACCACGTATTCACTGGCACTGGCTGCTAATAAATTATTTACAATCTCAAAGCCATTATCAATGATTTCTCTTCCGCGGGCTTGGATTGCGTCGTGTTCAGCCGTATTATTCGAGTATTTGTCGGTGGTGAAAATCCGTGTAAACCCCTGTCCATGCAATGTATTTACCGCATAATTCATCATATCTAAAACCCGCAACTCAGCTTCTAAGTCTTCAGGTAATAATTTACGTCTTGGATGGGCTTTGGCTAGCCACCATGCAATGGTTTGGAATTCAGTGAGTGTTGTGCCATCTTCGCGTAGTAATGTTGGAATTGTGGCTTTGGGGTTCAATGCCAAATACTCTGCTTGATGTTGATCGCCTTGCATTAAATTAACAAGATGCGCCTCAAAAACGAGACCGACTTCTTCCAGTAAAATATGAATGCCCGTACTGCATGAGCCGGGGATCATGTAAAATTTCATAGTCATTAGATTATATCTGCTCAAATAAGCCTTGTTCTCGAATCATTGCCTTAAATCCCTTCATCACAGGACGTGAAATCATGGTTTCGGCTAAAAAATCTTTTAATCCTATAACCTTAATTCTGATAAATGAACAGCCTAAGCAGTGGTGTAATTTTTTGGAATACCCTATCAATAAAACGTTTCACTGATAAATATATTCTATTCTGGTTGTGGATAAAAGTCATCATCATCCAATAATTGTTCAATTGAATAAGGGCAAATGGATAAGCAAGCCCATCATAATGTGATAACGCCTCATTTCTATTAAATCCTACCCTGACTTTAAATCTATTTGTCATTATGGAGCTGCTTAAATTTGTGTCAAATTATCTGAATCCTTGATTAATATCCATGGAATATCACAACGTAAATAAGCCAAATCCATAGTAATACCTAACAGTTATTTACAGTATTTAAAAACTCTTTGCATTTAAGAATAAATAAGGCTTAAATTTTTTGCTCATTTTATGTATGCTGTGGATATTCATTGATTGATAAATTGCTATTGTATGGTCGAAGACGAAATTGAAATCGAAAACATAGAAATCCAACTTCTATTGCAAGCCATTTACCTGAAATATGGGTATGATTTTCGTAATTACGCAAAAGCGTCTATTAAACGCCGGATTCATCATCGTATGAATAAGGAAAGTATTGATAGTGTTTCTATGATGCAGCACAAGGTTTTATATGATGTTGCCTTTTTTGAACGCTTATTGTTGGATATGTCAATTAATGTCACAGAAATGTTTCGTGATCCGAATTTTTATTTAGCCTTGCGCAAGCATGTCATCCCTAAATTGCGCGAACAGTCGTATATTAAAATTTGGCACGCAGGTTGTTCTACGGGCGAAGAAGCCTATTCAATGGCCATTTTGCTTAAAGAAGAAGGCTTATATGACAAAACCCAAATTTATGCAACTGACATGAATGAAGTGGTTTTAAAACAAGCGAAAGAAGGGATTTTTTCAATTCGAAAATTGCAACAATATACCAGCAATTATCAAAAAGCAGGTGGTCAAGAAGCATTTTCAAATTACTACACAGCACATTATGACCATGTGGTCATGGATAAATCGTTAAAAGAGAATATTTTATTTTCCGATCACAATCTTGCTGTTGATGGCGTGTTTGGGGAAATGCACTTAATTTTATGTCGCAATGTATTGATTTATTTTAATCGCGAATTGCAAAATCGGGTGATTGGCTTGTTTTATGATAGTCTTGCATCGAATAGTATTTTATGTCTGGGTTCAAAAGAAAGTTTGCGTTTATCTGAGTATGCGTATGATTTTGATTATCTTGTTCGAGATGAACAAATTTATATTAAGAAGACAGATAAGCATTGCCCGCGCACACTTGGACAAAACGACTATACAGATTAAGAATCCAGATTGATGGTTGACTACTTAGCAGAATAGATCAGCTCATCAGCTTAACTTGTTTTCCAGCTATAATGCGCTTATCAACAGTAATAGCCATTGCTATCTCCCCTTAAATGATGGCTGCACATCATGTACTGACATGAGACTTTAGAGAACGGTTATGACTAACAAACGTCTTAAAATCCCTCCAACTAAGAGCGTGTTACTCTCATTAAAACGTAAAATAGCCTTTTTAGAGCAAGGCCATACGTTGTTAGAGCGCAAGAAAGAATTACTCACTCGTTTGGTTTACGAACGCTTAAAACAATATCGTGAACTGCGTAAAGAAGCTAAAACCCAAGTTGAGCAAGCCTATCATTGGCTGGGTATTACTCACATGCGCATGAGTAATCAGACTTTGAAACAAGTTTCGATTGGCTTACCGCCTCCTGTTGATATTCAAATTTTGCCGCGTAGCAGTATTGGGGTGCAATATCCAGCGGTGACGGCTGAACGTAAACCATTAGAACCCGTTGGATTGATGGGTACAGATTCCAGCTTTGATGAAACACGTAAACATTTTGCTGATATGGTGGTGATTTTAGCGAAATTAGGTGAGGCAGAAACTGCTTTATGGCGTTTATTAGAAGAGCAACGGAAAACCCAAAAGCGGGTGAATGCATTAAAATACAATATTATTCCTACTTATCATGCGACCATTCAATTTATTAAATCTAGTTTGGAAGAAGAGGAGCGTAATACGCTATTCCAAATCCAGCGGTTACGTGAGAATGCGAAACAACAAGAAGCTGTCTAACTGGAGATTTTTTATGCTTATTAGCCTCTATTTTTGGATTACTGATAAACTCAATATTATTGGGACATTTTTGCCTCAGTTTGGGATTCGGGCTTTATTAGCTTGGGAATTTTGGGAGGCAGGCCATCAAAAATTAACAGGTGAAAACTGGTTTGCGCATGTTCAAGATAAATTTCCATATCCATTTAATATTGTCCCTGTTGATATTAGCTGGAATATGGCGATGAGTTTTGAGCTTGTCGGTGCGATTGCATTATTAATTGGATTGGGCACGCGGTTTTTTTCAGTGTCATTGATGGTTTTGACTGTTGTGGCAACGGTTAGTGTACATGTGCCTGCCCAGTGGGATAGTTTGTCAGAATTGTTTAAATATGGTTATGATATTTGTGAAAGCAGCGGCGGCAACTTTAAATTGCCATTGATATATATGGTGTTATTTTTACCCTTGTTGTTTAGTGGTGCAGGTAAAGCCAGTGTTGATTATTTGATTGCACGCCGATTTATGAAAGACCCAGAGTATGTAGAAGGCGATATTCATAAATAAAGCATAATGTTAGTGCGTCAATGATTTATTCCTCACTGGCGTACTACATGAACATTTATTTTCGTAACAATGCACCCTCTCTTTCCCCCATCTTATTGATAAAATATCCCACTTTCATTATTTTTCATTTCCAAGGATTTAGCGATGGAAAACCATTTATTAGAATATATTGAAATCAAAAACTTCAAATGCTTTGATGATTTTAAAGCTGAGGGATTTAAACGAGTTAATTTAATCGGTGGTAAAAACAATGTCGGCAAAACTGCTTTGATGGAAGCTTGTTATATTAATATTTACGCTCAGGAAGTGAAAAGCTTTTTATTTTCTCTTGTTCGAATTAAATTTCGTCGAGAATTTGTAAGTATTTTTTCTTCTCCAAATTTAAATCTTTCAGACTTTTTAACTCAAAATATTAAAGGGCTTATAGAACAATGTAACCATATTATTACTCAAAGCAACATGAATTTAGCATCATATAAAATAGAAGAAAAAGAAGGGGTTAAATCATATATTTTTGAATTTAATAATCAAGAAATAAAAGTAAACACAAATCAATTTTCATTTGAAGTTTTACCAATACAAAACATCATATTCATTGATAATGTTGGTTTATCAGACAGTGACATTATCTATAATTATTCTGCAATCCAAAAACAGGATGCAGAGCTTATATTAAATACCCTTCTTAATGAGTTTGATCCTAGAATCCAAGCTTTTAAAATTATTGATGAAAAACCCCAATGCAAAATCAATGGTCAGTATTTAGAAATTACAGAACTTGGTGATGGTTCAAGACATTTAGTGTCTATTGTGACATCTTTATATAAAACTCAAAACGGCTACTTATTCATTGATGAAATAGATAACGGCATTCACTACACCATGCTGGATAAATTATGGGAAACTGTACTCACTTTAGCAAAACAACAAAATGTGCAAGTTTTTGCCACTACGCATTCAAAAGAATGTATTGAATCTTATTATCGCGCTGCTAAAAAATTAGAAGAACAAGATATTGCTTATATTCGCTTGAGTCGTTTGAAAAGTGGAAAAATTAAAGCAGGTGTTCACGATTATGAGTTATTAGAAAATAGCATAGGGCAAAGTTATGAGGTTAGAGGATGGTAAATTCAGTCATTTTTCATGAAGGTAAATCTGATAAGATATTCTTAAAGCTTTTAATCAGCGAATTAGGTTTAGATAGCAGTAAGCTAAGATTTATTGCCATGAAGGGAAAAAGCTATTTTTGGGATTCTGAACATCCAATGTATCAAGTGGTGAAGAACGATGTCGAAGAAGAAAATATAACTAAATTACTTTTCATTGTTGATGCTGATGATGAAAAAAATGATGAAAAATATGGCGGATATGAGAATACAAAAAGAGAATTGAGGAATATCATCAAGCAATTAGAATTGACTGAATATGCAGATTTATATATTACATGTAACAAAAAAAAAAAAATGGGATATTTAGAAGCCCTTATTTTATTGACTATTCCACAACCTCAAAAGAATTGTATACAAGACTTTTTGAACTGCTCCGAATTTAAATCTAAAGAAAACCACAAAGCTATTTTAAACCAAATTTATAAAATAGCTTATCCCAATGCTCCCTTTAACTTTACCCATCAATATTTTGATGAACTCAAACAGAAACTAACCGATTTACTCAGTGAGTAAAAAACAACAGGATTGACAACCTATCAAAATCATAGAAATGCCAACCCTGAGCATAGATTCAAATTTTTCTATTCACTAATACTTAAAACAGCTAATTTTCCATCACTGTTATAAGCAACTAATTTATCATCAACTACAATCGGGGCAATATTAAAATGGTCTTTACCACCAATCCGATAACGAGCGACAATTTGTCCATCTGATTTACCAATCCAGTGTAAATAACCTTCCAAATCACCGACAACAACATACTCATCCATTGAAACAGGTGCAGTTAACTTACGCGCTTGTAAGCCTTCTTGCCGCCATAACGATGAGCCTGTATAACGGTCAAATGCCCATAAATGACTTTTCAAATCAGTCAAATATAAAGCATCAATATCAGTTGCCATACCCGCATTAGAAGAGACTTCACGCTCCCAAGCAATACGCACTGTATTCATATCAATGGCGACAGTTCGCCCCTGATAACTGCTCACAAACACAGTAGTACCATCCAAAATAGGATCAGCATCAATATCAACCATACGTTCTAATTGAGAACGACCTTTTGGCACTGCAATCGGCACTTCCCAGAATAATTTACCTGTTGCAACATCCAATGCAGCCAGTTTACCGTTATCCAAACCTGCTAGCACAAAATCACGTTCAACGATTGGTGTACTTGTTCCGTGCAAAGTTAATAAAGGCATATCGCGTTCATAAACCCATAAACGTGTACCAGAATCGCTAGCTAAAGAGAAAATTTTCCCATCAACCGTACGTACAATGACCGAATCTGAAGCCATTTGTGGAGGTGTTAATACTTCACTAGAAACTTTAACATCCCATAGAATTGAACCATTTTCTTCTGATAGCGCAAGTACATCACCATCTTGGCTACCAATGTAAATGTACCCTTCACCCAAGCCAATACCACCAGATAAAGGCTTTTTAGTTCTGGTTTTCCACAGGCGTTTGCCAGATTCAATATCAAATGCAAAAACATCACCTTCAGTTCCTGCGACAAACAGTACACCTGCTTTATAAGCGGGAATCAATTTAGTGTAAAGTTCATCATCATTGCTGATATTGGCTTCCCATAAAGTTTTAATATTTAGCGCATTATCGATGTCAGTCAATTCAGCAGGTGGCTCATTATTATCTTTGCTTTTGAACAACCCACAACTGGCTAAACTTATCGCTAAAATGAAAATAAGTAATTGTTTCATTATGGTTTAGTTGTTTCTTGTGTATCAGAAGAGCTTTGAGGAGCTGTTAATTTTTCTGCAATCTCAGATAATGCTGGAGCAAGTTTGTCTAAGGCAGCAGAAATTTCGCTTGCTGGAATTGTACCTGTATTAGGATCAACTGATTTTCCTAATGCTTCAGATAAGGTTTTAGAAGCCGAATCAACGATATTAGTCACTGTTTCAGTGATAGAGCCCTTTTTTTCTGCTGCTGCTTTAGAAACCGAATCAACGATATTAGTCACTGTCTCAGTGATAGAATCCGTTTTTTCTGCTGCTGCTTTAGAAGCCGAATCAACGATATTAGTCACTGTCTCAGTAATAGAATCCGTTGTTGCCGCTCCAGAAACTGAATCAACAATATTAGTCACTGTTTCAGTGATAGAATCCGTTTTTTCTGCTGCCGCTTTAGAAGCTGAATCAACGATATTAGTCACTGTCTCAGTAATAGAATCCGTTGTTGCCGCTCCAGAGACCGAATCAACAATGTTAGTCACTGTTTCAGTAATAGAGTTTGCTTTTTCTGTTGCCGCTTTAGAAGCCGAATCAACGATATTAGTCACTGCTTCCGTTAAAGGCTTAATTGTGTCAGTCAACTGAGTTTCAGAAGCTGGTTCAACTGTTGTTGTTACTTGAATTTCTGGCGTTATGCCTAATGCTTCTGGAATGGAATCTGCGATTTCTGCAATTTTTGGTGCAGGTGGTGGTGTTGCAACAACACGTTCTGATTCAGGTTCACCTAAATTGTTTAATTTCATTTCCACTAAATCTTTATGCTCGAAAGACAGACCATCCTCTGTTAATTCGCTTAAAGATAAAACTTCGTTGTAAGCGGTACGTGCATCATCAAGACGACCCTCTAACACAGCCATATCACCACGTATTTCAGCATAAGACATTTTAAATGTACCCTCATTACCTTTGACAGTAGCGAGCAATGCTTTTAATTCAGCTAATTTGTTTTCAGCGATGAATAAACGTGCTTTACGTAAGCGAGCCGTATTAGTAAACTCTGGGGTTCTATCCTGTTTAATGATCCAGTCTAAATGCGCATGAGCTGAATCATAATTCTTTTCTTCAACCTCATGACGAGCCAAATGTAATGTTGCTTGGATAGCGTAAACACTGGTGTTGTAGTCAGACAGTAATTGACTGGCTAATTCACGTGCTTTGGTTACGTTTCCTTGCTCAAAACTAGCAACAGATTGTGAATATAATGTGGAAGCCATTTCTTGCTGAGTTGCTTGGTAAGATGACCAACCGCGCCAACCGAATAACAATGCTAATCCTAACAAAACACCAGTAAAGACAGATGTTCCATTTTCTTGCCACCATTTTCTAATAGCTTCTGATTGGTCTAATTCATTCTCTTCCATAATATTCCCTCTTTATGTATACAGTTTATTGAGTTATCGGGTAAACTATGCAGCAATTATAAAGCAATTCATCAATTTTGTGCGCAAAATCCCTGTGCTTTTCACTTATGCTAGATACGATTCATACGATAGATACACCTGAAGGTGTTGAGTTACAGATAAAAGTCGCAGGGCCTGTCGTTAGAGCGTTGGCTTGGACGGTAGATTTTTGTATTCGCATTGTTGTTTATATAGGCTTAGCGAATATATTGCCATTGCTTGGTGATTTGGGAATTGGCTTACTACTGATTACTTTTTTCTTATTAGAGTGGTTTTATCCCGTTGCTTTTGAAATGTATTATGATGGTGCAACACCAGGTAAACGCATTATGGGTATTAAAGCTTTACATGATAATGCTCAGCCGATGACGTGGAGTGGTTCATTCATTCGCAATTTGTTGCGACCTGTCGATTTTTTACCTATGTTCTATGGAGTGGGTTTGACAGCAATGCTATTTAATCATGAATTCAAGCGTTTAGGTGATTTAGCAGCGAGTACCATCGTGGTTTATGATAACGAGAACTTAAAAGCTGTTGATTTACCCCAAGCCGAACCTAGCCCTTTACCAATCCCATTAAATTTAGTTGAACAACATGCGATTATTCATTTTGCAGAGCGTGCTCACACTTTATCTCCAGAGCGTCAAGCTGAATTAGCTAATATTGTCAATATGTTAACTAAAACTGAAGGCCAACAAACGATTCATGCTTTATATGGTATTGCAAACGGATTGTATGGCAAGCGTGATTAATCACAACATTGCTTAGTAAATTAATCATTTATCCCATCTAAATCCTGTAAGGCATTTCGCACTTCTTGTTTATATTTGTTCATATTTCAGATTAAATAACTGATATACTTAATATTAAATACCATTCTTCATAATAGGCAATCACATTAAAATACGGCATGATTTTTAATTGATTAAAGAGTCAACAATTTAAGGGTGCAAGCTTTTATAGCTATGCAGAAAACTCTTTTTTATTTGATTGATTTTAAAGTAATTAAATTTCAATGCGATTGCCCTGATATGGTTAAGGATTCCATCCTGTACCTGACAGCGCGAATGCACCACCAAAGTTGAAATCATAATGTGCAAAATAAGGTACAACAAGCTGGTCTGCATCGATGCTAATGCCATACGTGACACCACTTGGGTCAGACCGAACACGCTCATCAGCATGTAAAAACAGTGTTACTTTCTTTTCATCGGCAGGAATAACAAGGTCAATTTCCGTATTATCTTTTCCATCATGATAGTACAGTGTGACTTTAATATTAACTTCTACATCTGCATCCCATTTTTTAATCGATAAAAATTCCTGAACATTATCGCCTTTAAAGCCCTCTGCGAATTCCCAATGCTTATAGCCGTTAGAAGAAAAATTAACCCCTGTTAATCCAGATAAATCAAAATGGTTAAAGCTAGCAACGATAGAACCACCATAATTCAGATCAGGGTCTGCTTGAAAGCCAAGTTGGAGCGCTTGATTCCTAGGAAAAAAATCACTCACAGCTAAACTGGTTTGCTGATGCGGCTGCAATATGATGATTGGGAATGTATCAATGTTTTCGGGTGTAAGCTGCTCATCCGTTAAGTAAACGCTCAAGGACCTTTTGTTGTTAACATTAAGCAGGTTGATGATCTCAACCCCTGTATCAGATAACCAACCTTCGGCAATACGCCCCTTGGATGCTCCTCCGTTAGATTCAGCAATGGTTAGCGTACCCTCATTTAAGTTATCATCATAATGGCTGTGACCTACGATAATACTTTTATCTGCCGAAACCAAAGCTCCAATTGATTGGTCTTGGGTATTTTCATCAATATAATCCTGCAATTTAATGCTAAATCGAGATTCAGCTTGCACTGTGAAATTGATGCTATCGGATAATAGTTCACTTTTCCCTATCAAACTTATACTCACATCGACTGAGTTATGGTTGGGATTGAGACCAACAAGGTAATCTCTGGTTTTGTTGTTGTGGCTAAAAAAGCCTTGAGAGGTTGCCCATTCGTCACTAGTTGTTGGAGTGAAATTTGCGCCCATCGCGATATTACCTTCAGCATAATGCGCTAAGGTTGCGGTAATTCTTTTTTTAGATTTAATCGCCATAGCAAACGGACGGTAAAAATCAATGCCCTTGTCTTTCACACTAAAAGTGGAACGTTGTTTTGGCGGTAATATCAATGGAAAATTAAATTGTGTACCATCTTCATAATAAATAAAACAGGTTGCATCAACGATTTCATCATGAATATTGAGTAGCGAGACAAACTCTTCAATCCCATCACCCACAAATCCTTCTGGCATATAAATTTTATAATCAGCAATGGGTTGAGGTATATCTCTGTTTACCTCTGAACTATAACCACCCCATGTCCAAATGGTATTATCTTTCTTAATTGCAACAGAGAAATTGCCACCCGCCGCGATTGCAACAACATCATCAATTTGAGCTTGTTGAGGGAGAGGCTCAATTGAAATACTTGGCGAACCCAGTGTATATGGTCTGCCAGAAAAACCCGAGCTTCGGTGAGGCCTTACTGAGCCAATGCCTAGCTGTCCATAATCATTTGCACCCCAACCCCACACTGTGCCATCACTTTTTAAAGCTAATGTGTGATGAGTTATTGAGTTACTTAAGCTTACAACATCTTCAATATCAACTTGAGCCCACTCATTATCGTAGCTTGTCCCACCAATACCAATATAGTCATTACCACAACCCCACACTGTACCATCATTTTTTAATATCAAACTATAGCTGAAATAGGTAGCTGGGCTAGAACGTTCTTGGCTCCATACACCTGCACGAGTAAATACTTGTTTAACATCAGATAAATCATCTTTCAGACACTCTGTGTTACTACCATTTATATTATTGATGCTGATACTACCATCTGTTTTAAATATAGCTAGATAAGAAGCAGAGGAGAAATATTCAGGGCTGAGAATAGAGAAATCTTCAACTTGTGTACTCGCCACTGCAAGCCCAAGTAACTCACTTCTCCAAAGTGTATTGTCATCAGTCAAGATATATATTCCATCAGAAGGTGATGAAGTAAGTATTTTTTTAATACTACCCTGTGGCAATGGGTTCATTAGTTTTGGAATATATGGCTTCGTGTTATCAGTCTGGAATAAACTAGGCAAAGGCACAGACGAAGGATCACCCCAATACCAAAATGTTTTATCCTTTTTACGAGCAAATATAGTATAGCCATACTCATATGATGTGGGGAAAACCGTTTCAACATCATCAATATCTAAAGAGATGGGCTTACTAAAATAGGATTGTTGATTAGGATCATGTAACAGTCTACCATTCCCGTTAGAACCCCAACCAATAAGTGAACCATCCTCCTGCAATACAATCACGGTTGAGCCTGAAGTAAAAATTTGTGGTTCAACAGCATGAAGCGTCAAACTACACAATAACGTGCTGATAAGAACAACATACTTTAATCGCATGACGAATTTTCCTTATAACCAACATTCCGTAGTTAACGAAATTTTTAGATTATTTTCAATATGGTTTCACAAGTTTAGATTTTTCATTCTGTAACTTTCAAGAGAAAAACCGAAAATGAACTTTTTTTAAATTATATGTGGTATGTCAACACCTTCGCCACAGTATGCTAAGTCATTGATTTTTAACAATCGCAAAAAATGTATAGTTTTAATAAAATCAATTATTTAGAATAATATATCGAAAAGCTGGCGATGGTATTAGAATGTCAGATAACGTATAAAAAAAGCCCAATATCAAAATGATACTGAGCTTGATATGGTTAAGGATTCCATCCTGTACCTGACAGCGCAAATGCACCACCAAAGTTGAAATCATAGTGGGTAAAATAAGGAATAATAGGCAAATCTGCATCTAGTGTGACACTATATGTGACTCCATCTGGGCTTGAGCGTACTCGATTATCAGCGTGTAAAAATAATGTTGCCTTAGACTCATTGGCAGGAATCACTAAATCTAATTCCGCATTGGCTTGGCCATCATAATAATAAAGCCGCACCTTCACATTGAGAGGTTCAGAGTTTGAGACTAAACTTTCCCTTTGCACTAACAAAAATTCCAGCACATTATCACCTCTAAACCCTTCGGCAAATTCCCAGTGCGTATGTCCGTTTGGTACAAAATTCACTCCATTTAAACCTGATAAATCGAAATGGTTAAAGCTGGCAACTACTGGTTGCGCACTAGAGTAAGAAATTGAGAGCGGTTGTTTTTTAGGTAAAAAGGCGCTGACCACAAGTCCTGCTTGCTGATAAGGTGTTAATTCAAAACGGGCAAACTCGCTGGCTGCATCATAATATTGTTGAGATTTGTAGAATATGATTTCTGTCGGGGTGTCATGTGGATTGACCAAATTCACCACCTCAAACCCTGTATCAGATAACCAACCTTCAGCAACATAACCGCGTTGACTACCCCAAGAAGGCTCAGCAATGCTTAATGTGCCGTCGTCCAATAAATCATCATAATGGCTCATCCCTACAACAATAGGCTTATTTGTCGAAACCAATGCGCCAATCGGCTGTTCTGGAATGGTTGGATTAAGATAATCTTGTAACTTAACATTGAAACGGGATTTAGGTTCAACTCTCAATTGTACATTAAGCGGGAAAATTTCTGTTACGCCTGTAATCTGTAGATTTATATCAACTGGTTCATTATTAGGATTAAAGCCAACTAAATAATTACGGATTTTGTCCTCATGATGATAAAAGCCTTGAGAGCTTGCCCATTTTTTGCTGGTAATAGGCGTGAAATTCGCCCCCATTGCCACATTACCTTGAGCATAATGGGCTAAAGTAGCGGTGATTTTCTTTTCAGGCTCAATAACAATGGCAAACGGACGATAAAATGCAACCCCTTTATCCTTGACTGTAAACGTGGTGCGTTGTTTGGCTAGTAGTTCTAAAGGAAAACTCAATGCTGTCCCGTCTTCATAATAGAAAAAACAAGTCGCGTTAACTGTTTCATCATGGGTATTCAATAGCGAGACAAATTCATCAATCCCATCACCAATAAAGCCTTCTGGCATGTATAAAGTATTGCTTACAATCGGCTGTGGTGTATCCGTACTCACCATTGTGCCATTACCTAACATCCCTGTTTGATTATTACCCCATGACCAAATACTGCCATCATTTTTTAATGCGATAGAAAAGCCTGCACTACTGGCATTAATCGCTACAACATCATCAATAGGGACTTGCACGGGTGTTGTGACATACGACGCATACGGATTTGTATCAGAGGCCGCAGTGATTGAACCAATGCCTAATTGTCCATAACGATTATCGCCCCAAGCCCATACCGTACCATCATTCTTTAATACCAGCGTATGGGAATCGGTACTCATGGTTTTTACATTATCAATCGGAAGAGACGCAGGATTTAATATGAACGATGTTGTCGGTGTCGTACCTAAGCCTAAGCCTAAATAAGCTGGCTCTCCCCACCCCCATAACGTACCATCTTCTCTCAATGCCAATGAATAGTTCTCTCCAGCGGCAATCTGTTGTATATTTGATAGATTGGTTTTTTGCGGGATATTGTAATTAACGCGATCGCCTACACCGAGTTGTCCATTCTCATTGTCGCCGCTGGTCCATACCGTACCATCTTGCTTTAGTATGACAAGATAATTTTCAGTTACATCAAAATCTTTTACATCGGTTGTAACCTTGGCATATTTCAACTCTAAGGGTGAATCCGCTTCTGGTCTTGGGAAATGCGTGCTGTAGCGACTCATAATCCACAACTCATTCTTATCTGTTAAAAACAACCGTGTTCTATACACATATTTGAATTTTCTGATATTGCTATCATCAACGGGTGAAACAAATAGAGAAGGTTCATCACCATTGGCAGGTTTGGGCGGGTCTAATGCGTAGATATTGTCTGAAATAGTTCTAGTCGGGTAAGTGTAATGACCCCAATGCCAGAATGTCCCATCTTGCTTACGTGCATAAGCATATATTCCTAAAAACAACTCTTCCACATTGTCAATGTTTACAGGAGAAGGTATGTTTGTCTGCACATCTAATTGAAAATTATAAGGAAAACTAGAGTTGCGCAAGATTTGATCGTGTTCAAGACTGCCCCAACCCACAACCGAACCATCTTGTTGAAGTATCAATACCGAATGATCACCAATAGCAATTTGTGGTTCAACAGCATGAAGGTTAAATACTAATAAACAGCCCAAAATAAGGCTAAGCCTCTGTAATAAACGCATAACATATTCCTTGAATCTTTAAACGAATGGTTTAATTTATAGTTCATCAGAATCACTGATTCAAGTTTAGCAGAATGTTAATTAATATCTAATCAAAACTAACTCTTTAAACTGCCAGTGTATTTTTCATAAAAATTTCTATTAAATCATGACATAATATTATATGCTGCTTTAAATTTTCCTATCATTTTAAGCTCAAAATCTTACTTATTTTTTAAGGAGTACCAATGCTGATTGAACTTGCAATACTCAGTGGTGGCGCAGCACTTTGGCGAAAGGCCAAAAATAAGGATTCTCAGTCTGCTCCTACTTCAAATAAACCACTTTGGTCTAGAGGAAAAAAACTGGCTCATGATTTTAAAGATGCTATTTGGGGTGATGAACGCCAGCAAATGCAGCAAAGTCTTGATGAGGGTAAGCGAGCAGATACTGAAAATATTAGGCTAGAAGAAAATAAAAAAATGTTGATGTCTGCGGGTGCTGTAGGTATCACTGTGCTAGGGCGTTTTTTCCCCTTACCCGCTATTTATGTTTTAAGCAGTGCCGCTGTGATTTATTTAGGTCGGCATGTACTGACTACTGTGTTTCGTGATTTCAAACGTGGTCATTTCATCAGCACTTATCTGGTTTCCACTATTTTGATGATAGGCATGATTGCAACGGGTCAACTGATTTTAGCGGCAATGGCTGGATTAATGGGGGGCTTTTTAGTCAAATTACTCAGAAGAACCGAAAATAATTCTCAACAACAGTTAATCAATGTATTTTCAGGTCATCCCAATCAAGTATGGCTAGAACGAGATGGAGTGGAAATTCAAATTGGGTTTGATGGATTGCAAATAGGTGATGTGGTGATTGTCCATGCAGGTGAAGTGATTCCTGTCGATGGCAAAATTAAAGTAGGCTCAGCCAGCATTGATCAACATGTTTTAACAGGTGAAAGTCAGCCTGTAGATAAAGGAATTGGTGAGGAAGTATTTGCCTCAACATTGGTATTAGCAGGAAAGATCAGTATTCAAGTTGAAACCGCAGGTAAAGAAACCGTGGCGGCTAATATTGGGCGAGTACTCAATAACACTTCAGATTATAAAGATACTTTGATGCTACGCGGTAGAAAAATTGCAGATTCCTTGTTGCCTGTAGAATTAGGTCTTGGTGCGGTGACTTTAGGCGTTTTAGGGCCTGTTCCTGCCATGGCGGTACTGTGGTCAGGTCTTGGTTATCGCATGATTATGAATGGACCAATTAGTGTTTTAAATTATCTGCAAATTTTGGCGCGTAAAGGCATTCTTATCAAAGATGGTCGGGTGTTGGAATCAATAAATAAAGTCGATACAGTAGTATTTGACAAGACAGGCACGTTGACACAAGAGCAACCCACAATCACGGCAGTGCATTTATTTGCCGAATATGATGAAAGCCAAATTTTATATTACGCAGCTAGTGCAGAACATCGCCAGACCCATCCTGTGGCCAAAGCCATTATTGAAAAAGCCCAAGTACAAAATATCACTTTGTCTACGCCAGAAAATACCAGCTATGAAGTGGGTTATGGCATTAAAGTAGACGTTGGGCAAAAAACAATTTGTGTCGGCAGTGCGCGTTTTATGCAGCGTGAACAATTAACCATGCCTGAACAATTGGATGATTTACAGCAGCAAGCAGAAACATTTGGATACTCTTTGATTTATATCGGAGTTGATAATATTGTTGCAGGTGTATTGGAAATGCAACCAACGATTCGCCCAGAAGCTTATGGTTTGATTGATACTCTACATAAAAAAGGCATTTCAACTTATATTATTTCTGGCGACCATGAACAACCCACACGTAATACAGCAGAACAATTGGGTATTGACCACTACTTTGCAGAAACGCTACCAGAGAATAAAGCAGATTTAATTAAGCAACTACGTGATGAAGGTCGATTTGTATGTTTTATTGGTGATGGGATTAACGATGCCATTGCGCTGAAGTCTGCACAAATTTCGATTTCTCTCAAAGGCGCATCCAGTGCCGCAACAGATACGGCTCAAATCATTTTCATGGATGGCAGCTTAGCCCCGTTTGAACATTTGTTCAATTTATCCGATGAATTTGAAGGTACAATGCGTAATAATTTTCTAATCAGTATCGTACCGGGTGTGATTAATATTGGTGGGGTTTATTTACTACATTTTGGAATGCTGGCAAGTATGGGGCTTTTCTATGCAGGCACAACGGCAGGTCTTGTTAATAGTGTCATTCCTCTGATTAAGCACCAAGAAGAAGCTGACCCTGATAATCCTCAATCTCAATAATGGAATGATAGTGTTAGAAACAGATTTATTAACTATTTTCTTTGCTTTAGGTGCAGTGGTGACATGGGGAAGTGGTGACTTTACAGGTGGTTTTGTAACAAAGCGACACCCTGTTTATAGCACCTTATTAACGGGGCAATTGATTAGTATTATTCCTTTTTTTGTTTTGGCACTGTCATTTGAATTTGTCGTACCCCGTATGGATGATGTGTTGCTTTCTTGCTTGGCAGGCTTAGGTGGCATGGTGGGTTTGCTTAATCTTTATTCTGGTTTAGCCCAAGGCCGAATGAGTGTTGTTGCACCATTGGTTGCAATTACGGCCAGCATCCTGCCCATCTTTGTCGGCATATTTACGGATGGTATACCCACATTAATTCAAATAACAGGATTTTTTATTGCAATTTCAGCGGTTTGGTTATTATCAAGTAATGGCCGACAGTTTGATATTACGTCCATTGAATTACGTTTTGCATTAACCAGTGGCCTTGGATTCGCAATATTTTTCATTCTTATCGATCGTATCAGTGGTGACACTGCTCTATGGCCTATTGTTGCGGCTCGATTTGCTTCAATCACGGCTCTTTCACTTTATGTCATCAGCCGTCGTGAGTGGAAACCACCAACAAAGGCATTACTACCCCTAATGGTATTAACGGGCTTATTTGATACCACAGGCAGCTATTTTTTCATGATGGCAGCGCAAGTAGGTCGCTTAGATATTGCCACTGTGATTTCTTCTCTTTATCCCGCGATAACGGTCATTTTGGCTTGGCTTATTTTAAAAGAACGCTTAAAAATATCACAATGGTTTGGTGTTGCCACTGCATTAATTTCTGTTGTTATGATTATTTTATGAAAAGGCTTAAAAAACATAGGCTTTTATAACTATAAATTATAAGCAATTGTTTTAAAACGATAAAAATAAAAAATTACAAGCGGTTGATTTAAATTTTAGGTATGTTTACAATGTATTCGTAAGTTTTCAAACGGGGTAATGGCATCGCTATCAGCTTAGAATAAGATGTCAAAATTTACCCCTGTATGGTTATGACTGCTTTGAGCTTCGAGCCATATTTTTAACCAACTTAAAGGGATGTCACCATGTCAACCGTATCAGATTTGTCTTTAGTTATTGATGAAAAAAACCAAACATTTATTGATAAGAACAAGGCTGAATTGGCTGATTTAAGTAAATACTCTACTGAAGCATTAGAATGGTTGATGATGGAGCATTATCAGTTTTCATTCCAAAATGTCGAATTCTTAGCAGATTCTGCTCAAGTCTCAGGTGGATTTGATACTAATACAGTGAAAGAAGAGTTGATCCGTAACCACGGTGAAGAAAACGGCCATGCAGCGATATATAAAGATGCACTTAAACGTGTTAACTGCGATATTGAAGAACGGGTGGAATTTCCTGCAACAAGCCAATTCTTAGAAAAAATTGGTCAATTATCCAATACCACGCCTTCTACTGTTTTAGGTACAATGTTCGCTACTGAAACCGCTGCGATTTTTGAACATGAAGTATTTCTTGATGTTTCAAAAGAAGTGATTAAACGCGGTGAATGGGGGCAAAAAGGTGATCGATTAGTCGGTTTCCATGAAATGCACTTAAGTGGTGTAGAACAAAGCCATCGTGATGAATTAGGTATTTTCTTGAAAGGTGTTCCTGTCGATCAAGAAATCATTACAAAAGAAGGTGATCGCCCAACAATCCATGTGACTCAAGCCCTTGAAGGTGCAGAGCAAGCAATTGAAGCAATGGTGACTTGGTGGGATACTATGATAAACAAAGCTAAAACCATGAGCCAAGCCGCGACAGCCTAAACGAATCTCTTATGAAAATCTCTCGAAATTATCCACAATTCCAACTGGCGTTACATTCGCCGTTATGTCCCCGATTGCTCAGAGATGATGCAATAACCACTATTGAAGATGGCTGGCATTGGACGTTGACCCCTTCATCACCTTGGACAGCAGATGATAATGAAATCTTATTTTCAAATTTGCATGGACAGGATATTGATGGAGAAATCGAGAGACGGATTGCTGAATATCAAAAGCATGGTCGTCCGATGCGTTGGTGTGTTTACCCTTGGACGTATCCTGCTGATTTAGGTGAACGTTTAACTAAATTAGGCGCGACGTGTTCCAATACGCAGGCCTTATTATGTGACACGGCGATTCCATTGGAGATTGTGGAAGGCGCAGATATTCAAAAAGTTGATCCCAATTCAGCCGAAGATTATGAAGCCTATATCACTATTATGTCTTCAGGGATTATGTCTTCAGGTCGAACTTTGCCCGCTGATGAAGTCGAATTTAGACGTAAGCGTTATCTTGAATTAATTACTGATGGCACAATGCAGCTCTATCTTGCGCGTTATGATGGTGTGATTGCAGGTTGTGGCGCGATGTATATGCAGCAAGATTCTGCATGGTTAACAGGTGATTATGTTAAACCAGAATATCAAGCCCGTGGTTTATTTCAGTCCTTGATTGCAGCCCGTTTACAAACATTGCGTGAAATGGGGATTAAGATTGCGACAGGACATGGGCGTGAAGAAACCTCAGTGCCTTGGCTTAAACGTTTTGGGTTTCAATCCATTTTTCCATATCAAATTTATCAAATTGACCCGCCCGAAATCAATAAATAGCTTTTGCTGAGACGCAATTGAACTTTTGTTTTTGTTCCAAATAGATATGCGATTAAGGAATTGTTATGCTTCAATCAAGTCATACGCGCCCCATTATGATTGCAGGAGCTGGTGCAGCGGGCTTAGGTTGTGCTTTAGCAGCAGCAAAACAAGGCGCAAAAGTCTTATTATTAGAAAAAACAAAACAACTGGGCGGCACAGTTCAACAAGCATTGATTCATACCATTGGTGGTTTATTTGACGATCAGGGGCAGCTACTTAATACGGGTTTGCCCGCACAGCTTATTCAGCGATTAACTGAAGCCTGTACCTATACCAAACAACGACGGATAGGTAAAACGTGGGTATTAGATGTTGATCCCATTATTTACACCCAAGCGATTACGGATTGGGTAGCAGAAACGCCGAATATTGAAGTTTTCTATAACACTGATTTAAAAAATATTATTGTACAGGATGGACAAGTTCAGCAAGTCACAATGCAAAATGCGCAGCAATCGAATACCTTAGCAATTCAAGCTTTGGTTGATGCCACAGGCAATGCCAATATTGTGCGACAGATTGACAGTCAATTAGTTGAAGAGGGTAAGGCGTTAAGTGGGCTGATTTTACAATTGCGCGGTCTTGAACCTGATGCGCTGAAATTCCCTAAAAGTGTAGCGATATTACGTGAAATTCGTAAAGCGGTTGAAAAGAAAAAATTACCTGCTGAATGTGCAAGCATATGGTTAGATACAGGGGTTTATCCTGATGAAGCGTATGCAAAATTCAATCTGATTGCCACTGATTATGATGCCATACAGATTCAAGCGATTGCTGAACAATTTCTGCGTTTTTTAAATACTTTACCGGGATTCGAAAATGCCGTGATGCGTTCTCGTGGACAATTGGGGATTCGTGATGGTGGTCGAATTCAAGGTGAATATTGTTTAACTGAAGATGATGTAAAAGCAGGACAGCGTTTTGAAGATGCGGCTTGTCGTGCCAGTTGGCCTATTGAGCATTGGCATCCTGAAACAGGTATTAGTTTGGAATATTTACCTGTTGGACAAGATTATGATATTCCGCTGCGTTGTTTGAAAGTCAAAGGGTTTGGGAATTTATGGGCTGTTGGAAAATGTTTGTCTGCTGAGCCGCGTGCTCAAGCTTCTGCTCGTGTCGCTGGAACATGTTGGGCGATGGGTGAAGCGGTGGGCAGTCAAATTTAATTTATGACGCGGAGCGTCTGGGCTGCATTCCAACGGAGACCGTTGGAACGAGAGTATTTGGGATTGCGTAAAATCAACGACTTACAATCATTAAAAACGTTATTTTTGCAGTTCTTTTACAGCCTCAGAGCGTAGTAACTAGATAATACCCTCGTTCCAACGGTCTCCGTTGGAATGCAGCTCTGACGCTCTGCGTCACAATTAGATTTCAAATGAGTTTTATAATCGTGATAAAAATCAGCACAAATGTGAGTTTCCGATGACCTTGAATTTGGCACAGTGTTTTTTTCAAAAAGCACAACAACAACCAGAACACCCACTTATTTTAGGGCAAGAGTGTAGCGATGAAACCAGCTATGCCGCATTTGCAGCAGAAGTGCAGACATTATCAGACCAGCTTACAGAATTAGGTGTAAAGCGTGGTGATAATATTGGGGTGCATTATCTCAGTGGTCGTCATTATATTGCCTTTGTTTATGCGGTTTGGCGTTGTGGCGCGTGCGTTACGCCTTTGCCTTTTGAATTAACCGCGACTGAGAAACAGCAGATATTTGATTTTGTGCATATTGATGCGGTGATTTCCAGCACCCGATTGTCAGATCAACTCAATGCCGTATTAGAATCGGATACCGCGCCGTTACCCAATCAAGCCATTTTTGCTAAAGCCATCAGTCATTGTCAAACCCCGCCTGATTTAACTCAGGTCAATGCCGCTTTTATTCGATTTACCTCTGGCACAACAGGTGATGCTAAAGGGGTTGTATTATCACATGAATCAATTTATGAACGAATTCAAGCCGCGAACAAGGTTTTAAATATTGGTGAAAAAGATCGTATTTTATGGCTTTTATCAATGGATTATCATTTTGCGGTTTCCATTGGTGCATATCTGACTTTGGGCGCGAGCATCATTTTACCTAAAAACAGCTTTGGGATTACACTCCTGACCGCTGCTGCCAATCACAATGCGACTTTTATCTATGGTTCGCCGACGCATTACAGCATGATGACCCAAGATGATACAGGAATGGTATTACCTGATGCGTTACGGCTGGCGATTGTGACAACGACCGCGTTGCATAGTGATGTGGCAGATATGTTTTATCAACGTTTTGGACGTATTCTTAATGAAACTTATGGCATTATCGAGCTGGGTTTGCCTGCGATCAATGTCAGCCAATCGCGTGAAAAACAAGGCTCAGTCGGTCAAATTACCCCTGATTATGAATTACGATTAGATTGTGCAGAAGGTCAACAGCACGGTGAAATCACTGTCAAAGGTAAGGGCATGTTAGACGCTTATTATGCTCCTTGGCGCAGTCGTGAGATGATTTTGCAACAAAATGGCGGCTGGTTCAAAACAGGTGATTTAGGCAAATTAGATGCGGATGGTTTTTTATATATTGTCGGTCGCAGCAAAGAAATGATTAGCATTGGCGGAATGAAATTTTTCCCTAATGAAGTCGAAGCCGTATTAGAAAAACATCCAGCGATTCAAGCCGCCTGCGTCTTTGCAGTGAAAAGCAAGCAATTAGCCGAACCCGCAAGAGCACATTTAGTGTTACAACAAGGCGAATCCATGCCTGATGCCAAAGCATTAAGAACCTATTGCCGCCAATCTTTAGCCGCACATAAAATCCCAGGGCAATTCGAGTGGGTTGAACAATTAGCCTACACCGCCAGCGGTAAGAAAATTCGCAATCCAGACAAAATAACAGCCTCTAAATGAGAATAACTATGGAACTACAGGAAGATTTACGTAACTACATTATCACTGAAGGGCTTAAAGGTGACATCCCTGATGGCTTTGATGATGAATATGATTTGATTGACTCAGGCGTGATTGATTCTTTATTTATGATGAATTTAGTGGCTTATCTTGAGCAAGAGCATCAAGTGGAATTTGGTATGAATGACATGATACCCAAACACTTTAAAACGATTAATGCATTGACCGCATTTGCCCAAAGCAAGTAACACGTTGGTTTAAAAACCGATTCCAAAAATTGCTCTTATGGGCTATGAGGATGGAAGATGAATAGTAATGGAACACAGGTTAATTCGGCATTAGACCATTTATGTGAACCTGCATTGATGGAAATTCGCCCTAATCTATTTGCTGTCAAATTTGACTTGATGAAGATTGTGCCTGCCCGATTTATTTTAGAAAATGCCTTGGCAACAGGACAATTAGAACCGGGTGGTCTTGTTGTTGAAAGCAGTTCAGGTACGTTTGCACTGGGTTTGGCGATGGTGTGTGCCAATATTGGTTTACGCTTGTCATTGGTCACAGGCCCTCTTGAACCTTCTGTCAGATGGCGTTTAGAGCATTTAGGCGCGAGCATTGAAAGTGTCCCCAGTACCGCAGGCGAAACCCTTGGCGGGATTCAACAAGCACGTTTAGATTATTTACAAGGCGTATTGGCGAAAAATCCCAGTGCATTTTGGCCTCAACAATATACCAATCCATTGCATCCCGCATCCTATGCCAATATTGCTGGCGAATTGGGTCAATCGATGGGTGATGTTGATTTTATCGTTGCCTCAGTTGGTAGTGGTGGTTCGATGTGTGGAATGTCGCGCATATTACGCAAAACCAATCCTGATTTAAAAGTCATCGGTGTGGATCATAATCTTTCGGTATTGTTTGGTCCTACAACAGGTAAAGCGTATCCACTTTGTCAGGAATGTTATGTGCCGTTACTCGGTATGGGTTCAGATATTGTAATTCCTAATCTTGACCATGCTGAATGTGATGAAGTTCACTGGTTGCCTGTGGCGAAAATGATTAACGCCGTCCACGATTTACACAGCCAATACGGTTTGTTTTTAGGGCCAACAGCGGGTGCAGCTTATGCGGTGGCGGATTGGGTTGCGAAAAATAATCCTGGGAAAAATGTGTTAACCATCTTCCCAGATCATGGTATTCGTTATTTACAAACGATTTTTGATCCACAGTGGTTAGGCGAGCGCGATGCAGAATTAAAACGTGATTGGTCAAATCCTATCGCTGTAGACAGTCCAACTAAAGTATCGAAAGATTGGGAATATTTCCCTTGGGAACGGCGCACTTATCAACAAGTGATGGGACATGAGCCTGTTTCAAGAGGAAAATAGTCATATCAGGGATTATAGTCATTTTATTTTAAAGTGATACAGGACTGGCGGTTCTTGATTTCAAAGGTGATTGATATTTAAAGTATAAAAGGACTGCCAGTCCTAATTAAAACGGTTTAACTTTTAAAAGCGGCTAATCCGCTGAATGTAACATCATGACATCTCTTGCTTGTCCACAATAATAACAATATGTTTAAGGAACTTGAATTGTAATGCACCCCAACGCTCTCGCATCCCAATTAGTCCAAAATAATGTGCAAGCCGCTGTTGTAACAAAACAGTTGGTTGGCTACGGAAAATCCTTTGCTAGCTTTGGTGAAATTGTGCAAGGTAGATTACCCAATGGCGAAGATTTTTTAGTGACTATTCCTGTGGATATGTGGAGTACTTGCGAGCTGACATACGAATCTATTGATGGCGCATCCACTGTTGATGCCACGTTTTCTAAGTCAAAACAAGTAGCAGAACACATGCTTGATGTTTTGGACATGAAATGGGGCGCGAAAATCAGCATTGAATTCACCCGCAATATTCCAATTGGCAAAGGCTTAAGTTCCAGTACTGCGGACATGTTGGCAGTTGTCAGGGCGTTTCAAGAAGTATTTGGCATTGTGGTCACAGAAAATTTTATTTCGCGCTTATTTACTAAAATCGAACCGCATGATGGTCTGCATTATTACATGAGTGTCGCGTATAATCACCGTTTGGGCACATTGTTAAGTAAATTGGGTTATATCCCTGATTTTAATATTGTTGCTGTGGATTCAGGTGGTGAATTATCAACTGTTGAATATAATAAAAATCTCAATTTTACCCCTGCATTACTGGCAGAATACGAGGCATTATATAACAACTTATTGATTGCGTTTGCCAAGCGTGATGATATTGAAATTGCCCGTTGTGCTCAGAGATCAACTGAATTACATGTCAGTCGAACAGGCAATACTTTTTTAGCAAAAGTGTTAGAAAAGGCAAAGCAGGTCAATGTATTAGGTATTTTAGCAACTCATAGCGGTACTTGTGGTGGTTTTTTATTGGCGGGTGATGCGACAGAGCAAGAGTTACAGCACATAGAAACTGAAATTGCAGATATTGGTCGGGTATTTCGTACTAAAACATTGAAAATGTTACTTTAATTCCAATCAAAGCATCGATACTAGGAACGAGGCGGTTTAAAGCATCGTAGCTAAATTCAGTACTATAAGTATGACTTACTGCTAGTCGCCCTATAAAACCCTACATCCCGTATTATCCTCAAAGCAAAGTATCAAGCTATTATCGAGCAAGCTCAAAAAGCCGAACCCGCCCCCTAAAGGTAAACGCGGCAAATCCAAACAAAACTCACTAAACTGACTGCCTGTAAATCTATCTTTCTAGCATAGCTCGGTCAGGTAGTTACAAATTAACAATAAACTTAGGATTACGCACTATTATCTTTGTTTGCATATACTCAATTATTACTTCCTGATTTTCAAAAAGAATATAGCTGTTTTTCAAAAAGTTAAACTTAATAACCACAATTAACAATGACAAGGATAGCAACAATATTTATTTTTTCTTAATTATAGATAACTACATATCTTACTTAATAATGTTGAATATTTAAGGAACGTGCGGAAAGCCGCTTGTAGCCTTGTATTTAACAATATATAAAATATGTTACTATCCAACCACGTTGCGGCATAACTGTAAGTAATAATATTTCCTTATTTATCTTACTGATTTTATTGCACAATATAAAAATAAATATTAAGAAAGAACCACTTTAAGGAGAACATGTCGATGAAGGTAGGACGCAAATTAAAAATCATCGCATCTGCATTAACATTATGTTTTGGTTTAAGTCATACGGTACATGCTTTTGATTACGGAAAAGAAGGCGACCCGATTCACTTAACCGTTGGTTTTCAACCTTATTTCACTCCTGCATGGTCAGGCGTGGTAATTAAAGGCAAAGAATTCTGGAAAAAATATTTGCCTGAAGGCTCAACAGTTGAATTCCAAGTCGGTTTGCAAGGTGCTGTTATCGTTGGTCAAATGTTAGCAGACAAACAGCAAATTGGTTATCTTGGTGATATGCCGGCCTTAACCATTACCAATAAAGAACGTATTGCGGATGTACGTTTGGTTGCCGTCACAGGCACATCCACCCAATCTTGCGATATTCTATTTGTACGTAATGAAGCCCCAGAATTTGAATCCCCAGAAGCTGCTGCTAAATGGATTGATGGTAAAACCATGGCATCAGGTCACGGCAGTTGCGCAGATCGATTTGCCCGCGTGGTTTTTGACAAAGCTGGGATTAAACCAAAACGCTATTTAAATCAAAGCTTAGAAGTGATTAGCAGTAACTTCCGTGTCGGTAAATTGGATGCCGCGATTGTTTGGGAACCTACGGCTTCTCAACTAGAAGAAAAAGGCATTGCACGTCGTGTGGCTAGTGGTGTGAACTTTGGTGAACGTGATGGCGCATTCGTTGCCATGCACAATGAGTTGATGCAAAAACGTCCTGACATAGCACGTGGTTGGATGGAAGCAGAGCTAGACGCACAATTATTTATGACAGACACGGCCAATGCAAATGAACTTGCATCCATTATCGAAGCTGAAACCACAGGTCTAGCAAAATCCACTTTATGGCACGCGCTGTACGGTACTTGGGCTGAAAACCAAGGTGGTAGCCCTGAGAAATTAACCTTAAATTATAGCTTCACACCAGATATGGTGGAATATGCACAACGTGCCTATAGTTTCTTACACAGCATCAAACGGGTTAGTACCGCAGAATTACGCGACAATGCGATTGACAATAGCTTAGCTGAAGCAGTGTTGAAAGCACGCGGATTAAGTAGTCCATTAGGTTCTGTCAGTGCATTACCTAGCCCCCAAGCAAATTTAGATTAAATCTCTAATCAAAATATGGCATTAAGTTTTGCCCTCATGCCATTTTTGTAGGATTGAGAATATATCAATAATAGGGGTGCAGGTTTGTTTTGCTCAAGCAAGATAATCTTGTGCTCCTAAAAATATTCAAGGACTGCTAGTTCTCTATTTTGCACAAAACATGAGCGCAAACCTTACATTGTGAGACTCAATCTCCTAAGGTATTGCTTATGATTGACCAGAATTCCAAGCTATCCCAATTTTTTAGCCATTTATGGTTTAAATTCAAAAAAACGCTTAAAAATCCCCGTTTATATATTGGCCTATTGGGCATCATCAGTTTTGGTATTGCATATTATTTATTTACAGAAGTATGGCGACTACCACGTTTTGAGAAACTACCCGGCCCTAAAGCGGTTTTGACCGAATGGTTTAGCTCTGATCCGATGTGGGGCATTTCAATTTATACCGAAGAATATTATCAGCACATTTGGGCAAGCTTACGGCGAGTAGGAATCGCATTGCTAATTGCAACAGGTTTAGGCGTACCGCTGGGCTTGTTTATGGGTTGGTCTAAAACATTCAAAGATTATACTTTTCCCGTTTTAGAAATATTACGCCCGATCCCTGTTTTAGCATGGGTTCCTTTGGCGATTTTGATGTTTTCCGATACTGAAACCCCCGTTATATTCCTTGCCACACTTGCCTCATTTTACGTCACCGTACTCAATACCATGTTAGGCGTAGAATCAATTAATCCCAATTATTTACGTGCCGCAGCCTGTCTCGGTTCAAAAAGGCATCATCTGTTTTTACACATCATTTTACCGGGCGCATTACCGTATATTTTCACAGGTTTACAAATCAGTGTTGGCGTTTCATGGTTTTCCTTAGTCGCGGCGGAAATGGTCTCAGGTCAATATGGCTTAGGTTATTTGATTCTGAATTCATACACCTCTGTTACTTATGAAACCATTGTGATTGTTATGCTAACGCTGGGTTTAGTCGGCTATGCGAGTTCTGCTTTGGTTCGATTGATTGGACAACAATTAATGCAATGGCAAGCACGTGCCTTAGCGATGGAGAACCGCCCGTGAGTACATTACAAGGTAAGCTCAGTATTCAGCAAGTGAGCAAAATATATGATCCCGAGGGCGCGAATGTTCATGCCTTACAAGACTGTAATTTAGAAGTTGCAGCGGGTGAAATTTGTATGTTGCTAGGTCCTTCAGGTTGTGGCAAAACCACTTTGCTTAATGCGGTTGCAGGGTTTCATTCTATTAGCCAAGGCGCAATTCATTTAGACAATCAAGTGCTATGTGATATGCAAAAACCACAAGCTGCTCAAGGCTCTGACCGTATTGTAGTATTTCAAAATAGTGCATTATTTCCGTGGAAAACCTTATTAAATAATGTCAGCTACGGACCTATCGTACAAAAAAAGCTGTCGAAAACCAATGCAAAACAACACGCAGCCGCATTACTGTCAGAGGCGGGTTTAGGCGATATGTTGCACAAATATCCGGGGGAAATTTCTTCAGGAATGGCGCGACGGGCTGAAATTGTCCGCGCGTTAATCAATGAACCAAAACTATTGTTATTAGATGAACCTTATCGGGCGATGGATGCTTTGACTAAATCGATCATGCACGAAAATTTGTTAAAAATGTATGAGTTGAAACCGTCGACTATTTTCTTTATCACTCATGATTTGGAAGAAGCTGTGTTTCTCGGACATAAAGTCGCAATTATGACCACCCGTCCCGCCACGATTAAAGAAGTGATTCCAATTGATTTACCTTATCCACGAGACCATCGGATGTTAGCGTCTGAATCATTTCGGTTGCAAGTTAAGCGGGTTAAAGAAGCGGTACGCAGCGAAGCAGAAAAGGCCTTTGCAGCTGGGGAAAAGGAATTAGCATGAACATCAATCGCTATGTAATCAATAATAAGGCGCTATGGCGCGGCTTGTTTTCTATCCTGTTTCTATTGCTATTATGGGAATCCTATATACATATTAAAACGGCATTAGGTGGAAAAACAGAAATGCCGATTCCATCCACAATTTTAAGCCAATGGTCAGTCATTATTTTAGACGGCAGCTATTGGGCGAGCTGGTATGCCAGTTATACACGAGTGTTAGCAGGTTTTTGTATCGCGATGTTAATTGGTATTCCATTTGGTTTAGCTTTGGCTGTGAATCGTAATTTGTATAGCTTCTTTTTTCCCATCTTTGAAATCTTGCGGCCGATTCCACCTTTGGCATGGGTACCTGCATCGCTGATTTTTTGGCCGACTCAAGAAATGTCAATTATTTTTGTGATTTTTCTCGGGGCATTTTACGCTGTGGTCATCAATGTATTGGGCGGCGCAAGAAATGTTGATATTCGTTATTTACGTGCAGCTCAATCAATGGGAGCAAACCGATGGCAACTGTTTTGGCGGGTGATTTTGCCTGCAACTTTACCGTCAATTTTCACAGGTGCAGCAGTCGGTATGGGCATCACGTGGGAAGTGGTGGTGGCGGCGGAAATGATTGCTGTTGGCGGACGAGTTTATGGTGGTGGTTTGGGCTTTTTTGTGTGGAATTCATTTGTTGGGGGTTCAACTGAGCAAGCGGTCATTGGCATGTTAAGTATTGGGATTGCAGGCTTTATCGCCAGTAGTTTATTGCGAGCGATGGGGCGTTATTTAACTCCGTGGCACACCAGAATGGCATAGGGGAAGAACATCATGCAGCATTTATTACAACTTGAACAAGTCAGCCATTGTTATCAAATGGGCAGAAATAAAGAGTGTGTAATTCATGACCTGACCATGCAAGTGCCGAAAAATAAAATGACGGTATTGGTAGGCCCTTCGGGTTGTGGAAAATCGACTTTAATCAATTTGATTGCGGGGTTTGAAAAGCCAGAGCAAGGTGAAATTAGACTCAATGATAAACGGGTCACTGCACCAAGTCATGATCGCATGGTGGTATTTCAGGAAAGTGCGTTAATGCCATGGCTTAGCGTGTATGACAATATTATTTTCGGGCCTAAATTACGTAATGAATCGTCATTAGCTGAGATTCGTAGCCAAGCCGATGCTTTATTAGAAAAAGTCGGTTTAACAGGATTTGCCAAACAGTATCCTGCTCAACTGTCAGGTGGAATGCAGCGTCGTGCGGAATTAGCCCGTGCGTTAATCAATCAGCCACAGTTGATGTTGATGGATGAGCCGTTTAGGGGATTGGATGCTTTGTCACATGAATTGATGCAGGATTTCTTTTTACAATTATTTGAAGAAACTAAAAACACCTGTTTATTCGTGACTTCGGAAATTGAAGAGGCAATTTTATTAGCGGATCAGTTGGTGATTTTATCTAATCGACCAGCGCAAATTCGAGCCGTTTTAAACATTGATTTGCCCAGACCTCGTACTCATGAGATGCTTAATAGCAAACAGGCTTATGAGTATAAACGCCAAGCTTTAGAAATTTTATATCAGGAAGCCTTAAAGAATTTCCAACGTGAAGGCAAATTAGATGATTTCTTAGAAGCTTATTCTCAACGAGCAACTGAGCCTCAAACTTAGGAATTTAAGCAGTGTGCTCATGACTAGATTAATCATAGTTGTGAGCAATTTTTTGTTTTTACAAAGCAATGAGCTATAGTCGTTTTATTCTAAGATGATATAGGGCTGGCAGTCCTCACACTCAAGATAGAATTGACTATATCTAGGATATAAAAATGGATAATGATATTTATCAAGCACCGCAAGCTGTGATTACCGATAATTCAGATAATACGAGAGGTTCTCCAGTAAAAGCAATATTTCTGGGGATTGTTATAGAATACATTGTAGCTCTAATATTGATTATCATTTTTACAGCTATATATGCTTTTATATCAATAAATTATTATGGAGCAACCCTTGAGTTACTAAGAGTTCAACTTGAAGAATTAGATGATAATATATTTTCGATTCTATGGTTTAGTATGTTTTTTATTGGCATGTGTTGCTCCTTATTAGCAGGTTATATTTGTGCGCGTACTGTGAAGCAGGACATTTACAAATATACGCTAATTTTAGCGTTATGTTGTACGGGGTTTAATCTTATTGTTGATCTTGATTCTGCGTTAAGGGAAGTTGTGTTTGGTATGTTGACTTTAGTAGCTATGCTTGGTGGTGCATATATTTATCAATTTACTCAAGCGGAGACGGTAGGAAACGAGTAAATATAAAAATGATAGTAATGCTTATGAGTACAAATTTCAGAAATAGAGTATAGCTTTTCTACGTGCTTTTTTAAATTCATTTATTAGTTAGCGTCTTTCATCTCTCTAGCTTACCGTTTTTACCTGTTTTTTTGCATAGGTGAGCTAGGTAGTAGTTACGAAAAACTTTATTTTTTAGGCGGATATGAAGAAAGACAATGTGGAATTATTACTTGGTTGCATTGCCACAAAATGCTTTATTTATTCAGCACTCAACCGAACTAACAGTATATTAGCTTGCAAGTGTTGCGGTTCACAATCTATTACTTTTTCCAATTCTTTTTTACTGTTTTCAGTATCATATTGTTTCAAATAGGCTTTTGCTAGCGCAATACGTAATTGATTATCATTGGATTGCACTGCCAATAGTTTATGAGCCATATCAATGAAGTGGTCATATTGTTCAAACAAAAAACACACATAAGTAAAATTTTGCTGAATAGAGGTATTTTTTCCATCAAAAGAAAGTGCTTTTTCTAATAACGCAATACTTTGCAATCCTGTTTGTTCATTCGTTGTTAATAAGCCTGCCAAATCATTATGCAAAATACTATTGATAGGGTCTGATCGCAGTTTTTGCTGTAATAGGTCAGCGGCTTGTTTTAACTTGCGTTCTGCAACTAACCCTCTAGCCTCATCATGTAAGAATTTAAAACCCGGATTGAACTTTGGTAACAACGTTGTTTTTTTGCGCAATTGATCCAATTTTTGTGCAAATATTTCTGCCTCATTGATATACCCTAGTGAATGAGTCAGCATCAATGTTTGCTCTAAGATAAATGCATTTTGAGTACTCTCAGCAAGTGGTATCAGTAAGCCTAAAGCATTTTGATGCTCTTTCGCGATGATATAAGTAAGAGCTAAATTCTGTTGCACGGTAACATCAGTTGGCTGCAAGATGAACGCTTGTTTTAAATCTATTAAGGCTTTCTTATTATTATTAAAACTATGTCGTAGCAATACACAGGCTCGATCATTATAAGCTTGATAATCAGTTGCTTCGCGTAAAATTTGTATCTCAAATTTACGTAGTAATGTAGAAATATTGGGTTTAGATTGTACAAGTTTTTGCGTTGTTTTTTGTAAAAAGGTCAAATTTTTAGTAAACATAATTTTTTTATGATATTGTACCACTTGTATTAACAATTGACTGATAATATTAGCATTTTTTTCACATGAAAAGCGTTTAGCTTGCTTTAAGCCTTGTTGAATTAATATACGACGAGTGACCTTTTCTTGTACGAGTTGCAACGCATTTTTCATCTCACTAGGCGCATTATCATCAATATAAATAACGGCATCGTCTGCAACTTCTGGAATTGAACTATTGTTACAAGTAATGACAGGACAAGCACAAGCCATCGCTTCAAGTATAGGTAAGCCAAAGCCTTCATATTTTGAGGGATAAATGAGGGCTGTTGCTCCAGAATAAGCCGCTGCTAAGTCTTCATCAGCAAGATGCAAAAGATGTAATTCTGTCGTCTCTGTAATGTATGTTTGTAGTTCAGCCTCAAATTGTTGACTTCCGCCAACACAAACAATAGCAAAACGTTGCTTATCTTTGTAATCCGCGAAAGTTTGGAAAAAGAGTTGGGCATTTTTATAACTTTTTCGATGACCCACAAATAAAAAATAGGGCTTAGTAATATTATATTTTGTTTTGAATTGGCTAATGGCTATTTGTTTCGCTGGAAAAAAATGTTTTTCAATGCCATTGTAGGCAAGAATCACCTGCTCAGAACGAATGGATGGAAAAAAGCGTAATAAATCTTTGCCTGTATTTTTAGAAACAACAAGATAGGCCATCGCATATTCAATAGCATGATGCTTTTGTATCCATACAGACTGATCAATATCAAAGCCCAATACTTCTGGAATCATATCGTGCACAAGCAAAACGCTAGGAGTACTAATCGGTGTGGTATAGTAAGTTGAAATGAATATATCTGCTTGTTCTTTATCACAAATATCTTGCAGCATGAATGACTCATATTGTAGCCGTTGCGGGTCATAAGTTGCAGTTAAACGATATTCAATCCCTTCATATTTCGGTGCAGTACCCGCACGATCAAGTATGACAATATGTTGCGCAAAACCAGAGCGTAACCATTGCTTTAAAATAGCCTGCCAAACTTTACTGATACCTGTATTAGCAAGTTGAAAAAAAACACCATCAATAACCACTTTGAGCTTAGAGCCTGATTCATTTTGTCGGGGGGTGAATTTCTCTATTGAATTGAATTGCCCAGCCTGTTGATAAGCATCAATGGTTGTATTGACAAACTTATCCCAACTAAACTGATTTGCTTGAGCTAATGATTTTTGGGCTAGAGATTCTCTTAATGATTGATTTGTATATATATCCAGCAGATATTGACTCAATGTCTCGGTATCATGTGGAGCTAACATTAAGCCTGCATCTCCAACCACTTCAGGCAATGACGAGGTATTAGACGTAATAACAGGTACACCACATTGCATTGCTTCTAACGGCGGTAAGCCAAAACCTTCGTAAAGTGAAGGATAAACAAATGCTAATGCACCGCTGTATAAAGCGGCTAAATCTTGGTCAGGCACATAGTCAGTAAAAATGATAGATTGACGTAATTCAGGATATGTTTTTAATTTTGAGAAAATATGCTCGTATTGCCAGCCTTTTGCACCAACTAGCACTAAATATAAATCTTGTATTTTCTCAGATTGTAGTAACTGTATAAAACTATCAATTGCTTGAATGATATTCTTGCGGGGTTCTAATGTGGCTAAACTTAAAAAATAAGAAGCTTCAGTTGGAATGTGATATTGATATTTTATAGCCGCTATTTTTAACTTATCTGTACAGGGATAAAATAAATAATTATCGGCAGCTAAATGAGTTACGATAACGTTTTCTGGTGAAAATTGTGTATATTCACAAAAATCTTGCTTTGTTGATTCAGATACGCAAAATATCTTATCTTTAGCTAATAAACGCGTCAATGCAGTTTGTTGCAACTGTTGATGGCTGTCATTTTGGAATAAATGCGGAAATTTAATTGGGATAAGATCATGCACGGTTAAAAACCGTTGTTTTGCATGTAGATGAGTTGGAAATGGATAGTATAAAGAATGATAAATATCAGTTGCAGGCAAATAATGACGGTAGTGTAAGCTGATCGGATTTAGGCTTGGGTGTTGTGTTTGATAATTGCTCGCAAGTCGTTCACCCTGTTCAATGCTGGGGGCACAAAAATTTAAATTTACATGATGATGTTTTGCCAAAGCAAGTGCTAATTTTTCTGTGACTCTAAAGATACCTGTACGAGATTGAGCATGAATATGCCCTAAACCCAATACAGAAATATCATATAAAATAGTTTGCTTAATAGCCACTTAGCCTTACCATGTAGCCTCTAATGCTGTTTTGTAGGCATATAACATACCTTGAATGAAGTGGTGCTGTGCATATTTTTGAGCTTGTTGTAACCCACTTTGGCTAAGCTGTTTGCGTAGCTCAGTTTGCTGATAAATATCTAGCATCGCTTGGCTCAAATCATCATGTAGTAATGGGTTGGTCAAAATCCCTGCTGTTTCAACAATTTCTGAGATTGCTGATAAATCTGACGAAATGATTGGAGTACCACAATTCATTGCTTCAAGGATAGGTAAAGCAGAAGCTTCATATAAGCTAGGATAAACAAATGCCAGTGCATGAGTATATAAGACAGCTATATCTTGTTGTTCGACATAACCTGTTGTAATAATAAACTTTCGATACAAGCCTAGCTCAGCCAACAAGTGCTCAAATTGCCAACCATTTGCGCCAATAAGCACAAGGCGGATATCCTGAATATTTTGCTGTTGAACTAAATGAATAAAACTGCGAATCAGTTGCACAATATTTTTGCGTGAATCCAATGTGGCAAAACTAATAAAATATGGTATTTCTGTTGGAATGTGATATTTAGCACGAATGTTGTGCTCAACATCCCATTTTGGATAAAAAGCGTGTTTGTTTACGGCTTCTGGAATGATAAAAACCTGTTCTGGATTAAGCTTTGTATCTTCACAAACAGCATTTTTCGTTGCATTTGAAGGACAAATAATATAATCCGTTGCTTGCAAATCATAAATAATCCGTTCTAATCCAACGGTGTCATAACGAAATTGTGGATAAACCAACGCTGTCATATCACGCAAATATTGAATACGAGCTTGGGCTTTACAAGGCGGAAAGGGATAGGTCATTGCTTGAACAATATCAGTGGCAATGAATTGATTATCTAAAATAAATGTTGCTGAATTTAGTTCTGGATGGGCTAATATATAATCCTGAGCTTGCTCATTTGCTCTGTCATAGCCATTGGCATATAAAGTTAAATTAATGGAACGGCACTTATTTAAAGTAACCAAAGCATCTAACAACATTTTTGTTATTTTATAACGGGGTTTGAGCTCAGCATATTGCTGATACTGGGCATGACCCAAATAGGAAATATCAAAGCTAATGTTTGGTTGTCGATAATGTTCAGAAATGGGAAAATCATATAAAACAGGTTTGACAAAGGCTTCTTGGATATTTTGTCGATTAGTTGTATCAAGTGCCACTTGATAAGCCGCTAAGGTATCTTGCGTGAACTGATCCCAACTGAATTTTTTTGCTTGATTTATGGCCTTCTGTGCTAAATTTTGCCTCAACTCACTATTTTGATAAATTTGCAACAAACTATCAGATAAACTATCCATATTTGTTGGGCTCAACAAAATACCTCCATCACCCACCACTTCAGGTAACGAGGTTGCGTTGGCAGCAATCACAGGTGTCCCACATTGCATCGCTTCTAATGGGGTTAATCCAAAACCCTCTGCAAAGGACATAGAAGCAAAAACCAGTGCACCACTATACAATGCTGCCATATCTTGATCTTCAACCCGTTCTGTTAGGATAATACGTTGTTGAAACCGCCCTACTAATTTAGAAATAGCCTGTTCACGCTGAGGGTTTTTGCTCCCAACCATCACAAGATTTAAATCATCTAATTTAGCTTCAGTAATAGTATGAATAAAACTTCGAATAATATGTTCTAAATTGCGCCGCGCATCCAAAGTGGATAACACTAAAACATAAGGTGCATCGGGTAAATTGTATTTTTTTAGTACATTTTGAATTTTTTGTTTATCAGTGCAAGGGTAAAATGTTTCAGAATCAGCCCCTTCATAAGCAACAAATACACGATTTGGATCAAATCCAGTGAAATCACAAAAATCCTGTTTTACATAGTTTGAAATACAAATAACCCAATCATCTGGCCGTAAACTATCTAATTTTGCCTTCATTTCTCTTAGCGTGCCCATACCCGTAAAATAGGTATTACGAATAGGAATTAAATCATGTACTGTTAAAAAACGTTGCGCTTTAGTTGTTTTATCGGGTAATGAGTAAAAAGAGGAATGAATAATATCAGTATTAGGTAAAAAATTTTTATGATGTAAAGGAATATCTGCTAATTGAGGATTGGAATACAAATAGGCCCTTGTACATTCATAGGCAGGAAAAGACCTTTCAGCCGCGTAAAAATGTATATTTTGCTTATCTTGGTATTTTAATAGCGTATGAATGAAATTTTCTGTGACTCGAAACAAGCCTGCTTTATCTTCTGGTTCACAATGGCCTCGTCCTAAAAATGCAGCATCAAGCAACATTCTGATAGATTTATGTTGTATTGTAATTTGCTGGCTTGCTATTTTTTTTAATAAATTGACATATTCATCAGTAGTTTGAGGCAATTCAGTTAATGCAGGAGTGCATGTTTTTATTCCTGTCAAAGGCAATAATTCTTGTTGTATCACAGATTCAATTTCTGCTTTCCAACCATGGGTTTGCACTACATTTAAAAGCTGTTTTGCTATCTGTTCTGGAGACTGATTGCACTGCATATTATTGAGCATATTGAATATAGTCGTTTTATTCTAAGATGATACAGGACTGGCAGTCCTTGGTTTTAAAAGTAATTGATATTTAAAGTTTTATAGGACTGCCAGTCCTAATACCAAAAACGAAATTGACTATAGCGGTTAATTTCCTGTAAATTGCTTAGGACTGATATAGGTCTTTTTAGACAGAAAAGGCAAAACTTTGCTTCTATCTATTGGATATTGAATAAATTGTTCTAAAACATCGCAAAAGCTATCAGGCTGATGAATAACATCTTCATATTGTAAAAACAAGCTTGGAATAGAAGGGTTTTCAGTTAAGAATTTTTGTACTTTTCGGGTATGATTGATAGCACCTAACATCATCTTATCTGTTAATTCGCGTTGGTCGTGTGTTGCTGAACTACATGCAATGGCGAGAGGGTTTCTAATCACATTGATAAAGATGGGATTGCGGAGATGTGGCAGTAAATCACTTAAGTAATTTATATTATTCGGTAATTTCCAACCCCATGTTTGATAGTCTTGGTTACGTTGCTTAATTGTTGCAATCATGTCTTCTAAGGTATTTTCCGTCCTAAACAATGGGTCTTCATACTGGTGACCTAATTGATTTCCCATCATAATACCAGACTAATGCAATGCTCCTGAAATGGCTGATGTACCACCACGTGGACAGCCTAAAACAATGATAGTACGTGCTTGCCCATGAACTGCATCTTTATTACGTTCAATTGTGAGAAATTTTTTATCTCCCACCTTATTGATTAACAAAGGGGGAGACACTAAGTTATTAGACTTGTGCTGAATATTTGGCTCAACATTAATTGAGCTTAATAGCGATTTTACTTTTTCATTATTAGGTTGCAAAGCAAGCACTTTTTGATAGTAAGGTATTGCTTCTGTAGTTTTTTTTGTAAAAAATACAAATTTGCTAAATTCTCATGAAAAATTACAACATTATCTTTAACCGCAATCGCGTGTTTAATACACTGTTCTGCCTCAGCAAAATGCTTTGTTTCAATTGCAATCACCCCTAACAAATTCAGGGCTTCAGCATGATTAGCATCAATAGCTAAAATTTGGCGTATGAATTGTTCTGCTTGATATAAATTTTTAGTTTTAAATGCAGCAATGGCTTGATTCAGTAAATTTTCTGTCATTTTTAACTGCGCTTTTTGATGTGGAAAGGAATAATTGAAATAATCTAGCTCAAATGCAAATAGGTTTCTAACCATCTCAATACTTGAATAATCATAGTAATCACTTAGTTCAAGAGCGGATTGGCGGAACTGCGATTTTAATTGTGGTATTGAATCAGGAAGAAAAGGAATATCTAATGTTTGACAAACATGCTCAATTCCTTCCTCTATGGCTTCATATCGAATAAAATAATCTATACAAACTTGCCCATTGATAATATATTTATCTCTATCAACAGCTCTGTCTTTCCCTATCTCAAATAACCAATTTTTAAATATAGTAGCATGTTGCTTTTTATCAAAAATATCCCATTTTATATCTTTCTTGCGGGCATTAAAATAAAACATTGATACCATCTTATCAAAGGGATTTCTGATTGCACAAAATTTAAAATACTCGTCCCAGATAGCCATCCCTATTTTGCCTTTAATAAAATCAGCTGAGGCATGACCTCCCCAGAGCTTTTTCTCTCCCTTATAATTATTTTTATTACTTCTATACCCAACAATGCCTGTATCACCCATATAAAGTTCTCTACCTTCTGTTTTTGAGGACTCATTATTAAGTAAACAGTATTTTTCAAAATACACTTCAATCGATGTACCCGCTGTTTTTCTGGTTTTAGTATAAATAAATTTTTTTGTATGGCTAACTAACATGATATAAAAGCTTTGTTATGGTTTGATAAGAGATTGATATTGCTTATATGATTGCTTTAGACAATAATCATATAATTTATATTCAAAGGCCAATTTTGGACGTAAAACGGTTTCTGCATAGTCTTTTTCCTCAGCACTAATATATTGATAGCGGTTGGTTGTTATATTTCTTTGAGGGAGTTCTAACAAGGGTTTTCCCACATAATTTGATAGGCAATATACAAACCAATCAAGTTGCTCTGTAATGCCAACTAATATGTTATATTTTTCAATACGTTCGATTGCTTTATCATAAGCTATATTTGGATAAGCCATTACTTTTCCAGCTATTCTGTCATCTGAGCCTAACATATCAAGTTGGCCTAATAACAACTGTTCAGCATAATCGCTTTCTTCTACTAAATATTGTAAAGAAAATCGTCTCATTGCCTGCATGTGGTCTGCTGTTGCAAATCTAATGGGGTCTTTAATAGGACGGCGAGAATGAGCCAGTAAAGAAAACATCCGTTCTATTGGGTCTCTTAGAATCGTTATGATGCGGCGTTTTTCGAAAAAATCATAATATTTTTCATAAATATCAAAAGAAAGATGACCAGCAACAATGTCATAAGGGGATAAGGTATTATTATCTAAATATGTCTTAATATCACATATCTTACTTTCATTAGATAAATAAATAGAATTGTTAGAAAGATCATCCAAAACAGAGCGTAGTGCAGAGCCTGCCGTTTTGGGAATATGCAAAAAGAATAAAGGGGTTGATAATTTTTCATGCTGGGCTTCTCGAGTTTTTATATTCTGTTTGAATATATCGATATAGCCACGACATTCAATTGGGATACTTGGCAGTTCAATATCATGAATATGTTTTTTAGGACTGAAAATGATGAATTTTTCACTAGCAAAACAAATATTAAACTTTTCTAATAAGTGATTTATAAAAAAACGTGAAAATTTTGCTAATTTGTCCCGATGCAGTAAAAAAGC
>JADGDW010000175.1 GCA_016744725.1 Candidatus Albibeggiatoa sp. nov. BB20
TTGCTCGTGCTCGTGCTCTTGATCGTGATCTTGCTCGTGCTCTTGATCGTGCTCTTGATCGTGCTCTTGATCGTGATCGTGCTCGTGATCGTGCTCTTGATCTTGATCTTGCTCGTGCTCTTGATCGTGATCTTCCATACGAACTTAAAGCTGATTATCTATTGATTATTTTGTTACTTATCAGCGGTACGTTTTTAAGAGTTCACAAGTCCAATAAAAAGCGTATCGCTGATAAAATACCAGATTTTTTGTTGTTTTTCAATAGAATACTTGACATATTTAAAAATAATAAAATTTTGCATGAAAGTCTCAAACAATTAAATTTGCCTGATGAAAATAGCAGCGCAGAACAATGGGAAGCTTTTATTCAGCAATTACGCCAAATCATGCAACGAGAACGCAATATTGGGTATGAGTGGGATTTTTCTGAGGAAGAAATGGATTGTCTAACTAATTATTTTCAAGCCAACAAATTGCTACTAGATTGCTTAAATTTGGCAGTGGTATCCGATAGGCAAGGCATTGAAAATAGATTGTTTTTGCCTTTTGAATAATGGAGAATCAAATGATTTTAAATGGGGTCAACGTACTGGTGACACGGCCGCAACATCAAGCCCAAACACTGTGTGACCTGATCCAACAACAAGGCGGTACAACATTATTGCTGCCAACCTTGGACATTATCCCATTATCAATAAATCCAAATAATTTACCAAAACAAATAGATAAAGCGATTTTCATCAGTGCCAATGCGGTGAACTATGGATTGCACTATTTAACAACCCTAAAGCCAACCCAGTTGATTGCGATTGGAAAAAAAACCGCCCAAGTGTTAACAAACAAAGTGAAACAACCCATTTTCACCACACCCGCACCTTATAATTCAGAAACATTATTGCAACAGCCTGAATTACAAAACATATTGGGACAACACATTGTAATTTTCCGAGGCCAAGGCGGACGTGACCTACTGGCTGATACCTTACGCCAACGTGGCGCAAATGTGAGTTATATCGATGTTTATCAACGTCAAAAACCGACAACGGATACAACTTGGCTAGAACAAGAAACAATTGATATTGTCATCGTCACCAGTGGTGAGAGTTTGCAAAATCTCTTTTCTATGTTAAAACAACAATCATGGTTAAAAACAACACCGCTTGTCACCATGAGCCAAAGAGTAACCCATTTAGCACGCCAACATACACAAGCTGCAATTTATACGGCATCGGTTGCCAGTGACGAAGGGTTGCTTGCTGCTTTATTACAATGGAAACAACCAGTTCAGGGATGAGACTCATGAGCCAAGACCTTAGTGCGATACGCCAACAAATTGATAAAACAGATATCGAGATTCAGCAATTACTAGATAAACGTGCTCGATTGGCCAAACAAGTCGCACAAGCCAAATTTGCTGAGGAAGAAAACCCTGTTTTTTATCGTCCTGAACGTGAATCTCAAGTATTAAAAAATGTGATTGCGCGTAACAAAGACGGCTCACTCGAAGACGATACGCTGACCTTATTATTTCGTGAAATCATGTCCGCTTGCCTTGCATTACAGAAAAAATTACGAGTCGGTTGCTTAGGCCCTGAAGGCACTTATTCACAAGCAGCGACCTTTAAACAATTTGGTCATGGCGTGGATTGCACATTGTTACCAACCATTCCAGATGTATTCAAAGAAGTCGAAGCAGGCAATTTACAATATGGTCTCGTGCCCGTAGAGAATTCAACCGAAGGCGGAATAAACCAAACTTTGGACTGTTTCGCCACCATGCAACTGCAAATCTGTGGTGAAGTCGAACTACCCATTCATCACTTGCTATTATCTAATGCAGAACAATTGAGCGATATTAAAATTGTGTATTCGCACCAACAATCACTAGGGCAATGCAGAAAATGGCTAGAAACACACTTACCTCACATAGAGACCCGCGCGGTTGAAAGCAATGCAGAAGCGGCTAGGCTTGCAGTACAAAATCCTGAATCTGCGGCCATTGCAGGCAAAATCGCGGCAACAATGTATGATTTACGCAAGTTAGAAGAAAATATTGAAGATAAACCAAACAATACCACCCGTTGGGCTGTCATTAGTCAACAAACCGTGCCGCCAACAGGCCAAGATAAAACCTCATTACTATTATTACCCACTCATGTAGACAAAGCTGGCGCGTTATTTGAATTACTTCAGCCATTGTCGAACAATGGGATTAACATGACACGCATTGAATCACACCCCGCTAAGATTGAAAAATGGCAATATATGTTTTTCATTGATATAGAAGGGCATCACCAAGAAGCATTGGTGAGTCAAACGATTGATGCGATAAAATCCCATGCGTTGGTGAAGTTATTAGGTTCTTACCCTAAAGCAATTTTATAATTTAGAATAAGTAGATAAGCCAGAACTTGTTTTGAACGTTTAAGCTATATTAGTAAGTTTGATTTATATTGTGAGAAAGTCTAGTATACCCTGAGAATGACATTTTATAGACATCAATATGATAAGCAGTTTGTTTTGTATTGGTTAATATAAAAACACAATACTTACTTCAATCATGCCTAAATTGAATTGAATATGGTAAGATGTCCCACGAACATATTGAGCACAGTGATTAAAAACGCAAAACTGTATTATAAAACAAGTTCACTGATTAAATATACTGACTCCCGCAGTCACGGCCTTGTATCAAGTGAAATTGTTTGATGTTTACATCATACAGTAATGACAGGGATTCAAAAACTGTGGTTCAATAATTGCAGAGTTAAGCATGACATACATACCTTTGCGCTATGACTGATGGATTAGAACATGCTACCACAAGATGTCGTTGATTTTTTTTCAGCCTATCAAGATTTACTATGGTTAGTTACCGTTGCGATTGATTTAGCTATCACTCTATTATTGTATAGATTGTTCGGCAAGATGGGGCTGTATTCAATTGTGATTCTTAATATTATGTTAAGTAATTTGCAAGGGCCTAAAATTACGATTATCTTTGGTATGGAAACCAGTTTAGGGCTGATACTCTACTCGGGGATTTATTTCGCTACTGATTTACTCAGTGAGAATTATGGCCGAAGAGAGGCCAATCGAGCCGTCCAACTGGGATTTGCTACCAGTATTATCATGGTTGTTATGGTTTCTATCAGCTTACTGTTCCTACCCTCAAATCTACCAGAAACCAAAGATTTTGCAGAAAGGGTGCATTACGCCATCCAGAATTTATTTGATTTTACCCCATTATTTGTATTTGGCTCATTATTTGTCTATCTGGTTAGTCAAAGTTTTGATGTTTGGATTTTCCACTACGTTAAAGAAAAGACTAAAGGTAAGCATCTCTGGTTACGCAATAATGTGTCAACGATTGTTTCTCAGTCCGTCGATACCGTATTGTATGCTTTAATTGTTTGGGCTCCTATCGTTGGTTTAAAAAAAGCCATTTACCTGTCTTTAGCTAAATACCTATTTAAAGTTATCATTGCACTGTTAGATACGCCGTTTATTTATTGGGCTCGCAGTTGGAATGTTGTGGGTAAAGATTGGCATGATGCGGGCGACGGACATCACCATCAACATCATGATTCAGACACGAAGTCAAAGAAGTCTGATACCTGAGACACCAAACAAATTCGCTAACACTATATGCTACCAACTTCCGTTATTGAGTTTTTCTCAGCCCACCAAGATTTATTGTGGTTACTTACAATCACAATAGACCTATCTATTACCTTAATCCTTTATTGGTGGTTTGGTAAAGTAGGTCTATATGGTGTTGTGATGCTGAACATTATGCTCAGTAATCTACAAGGGCCAAAACTCACCGTTGTATTTGGAATGCCAACCAGCCTAGGCGTAATACTCTATTCTGGTATTTATTTTGCCACGGATTTGCTCAGCGAACGTTATGGTAAAATGGAAGCGAATCGAGCAGTTTTACTTGGTTTTGCTAGTAGTTTAGTCGTTGTCTTAGTAATGACTCTCAGTATTTTATTCCTTCCCGCCCCCCAAGCAATGGCAATCCACAGCGCAATCACTTTATTATTTGGTTTTACCCCCCGTTTTGTCTTTGGTTCATTATTCGCTTACTTGATTAGCCAAAGTTTTGACGTTTGGATTTTTCATTATTTAAAAGAGAAAACTGAAGGCAGACATTTATGGTTTAGAAATAATGCATCTACCTTATTGTCGCAGGCATTAGATACTGTTTTATACTCGCTTGTGGTTTGGTGGGGTATTGTGGCACTGAATCAAGCCATACAATTGGGTATTGCTAAATATATTTTTAAAGCTATTATTGCCTTAGTTGATACGCCGTTTATTTATTGGGCGCGTACTTGGGAAGTAGAAAAACGCGATTGGTATGATAGCCGCAAGCATTATTCTAAGCAGTTTTAGAGTTAGGCTTTTATAGTCTTAAGGACATGAAGTCATGTATTAAAAAGATGATATATTTTTATGATCTTAATGGCTTGTCCTTGCCTCGGAAATTATTTCATTTTGAATCTTTAACACAGTTTACAACGATCATTGACCAATAAAACGATTCCTGTAAGACTGTGCTTAACTCAAATTAATTGTGGAGGATAGCGTGTATGAAAATTAAAAATCACCGCCTTTATGAAGATGACGGCCAGCCCGTTAAATTTGTACAAACCCCTAATGTCAGTAGTTATGCTCTGCAGCCTCAGTATTTAGTCATGCACTATACAGCAGGTAAGACAGTGCAATCATCTGTTAATACGCTGACGAATCCTAAAGTCAGTGCTTCAGCGCATTTAGTGATTGGGCGTGATGGCTCAGTCGTACAATTGGCTGATTTTAATAAAGTCACTTGGCACGCAGGGCGTAGCTCGTGGCAAGGTTTAAATGGTTTAAACAAATACTCAATTGGTATTGAATTAGATAATTCAGGTAAATTAGAGAAGTCTCAAGATGGTGCTTGGCACGCTTGGTACGGTGATGTCATTGAAGCTGCTCAAGTTTTAGAAGCACCTCATAAAAATTATCCTTCCATTCCTTATGGTTGGCAATTATATACCCCAGAACAACTATTGATTGCACTGGAAATTTCTGAATTATTAGTACATGAATATAATTTAAAAGATATTGTGGGTCATGATGATATTGCTCCACGTCGTAAAACAGACCCAGGCCCTGCGTTTCCTATGGATAGTTTCCGTTCGCGGATTTTAGGTCGGGCTGATGTGGAAGAAGATCAAGGCACTTATCGTACTAAAGCCAATTTAAATATTCGTACAGGGCCAGGTACAGGTTATCCAAAACTGGATGTTGCTCCATTACCCAAAGGCGTTCGCTTAGAAGTTGTCGACGTTGAAGGGATTTGGAAAATGGTCAATGTATTGGATGAAGTTAAAGGGGAAGCCGATATTGCGGGTTGGGTACACGGCAACTATATTGAGCAAATTTAAAAGCGGCTTATGGCAAATTTTAAAACACACATATCTGTGGCAGCAGTAGGTAGTGGTTTATTATCAACAATGTTTTTAGGTGCTGGCATGGCTGCTCCTAAAGATGTTGTGGTATTAGCTGTAGTGGGCACGATTGGTGGCATTTTGCCAGATATTGACTTAGACCACTCTAGTCCTACTAAAATCATGTTCACTTCATTGGCTATTATTTTCGCTTTTCTCATCATGTTTAACAAAGCCAGTAGCTATTCCATTGTTGAACTATGGCTGACTTGGGCTGCGAGCTATGCGCTGGTGCGGTATCTAGCTTGGCAAATTTTTGCAGACCTGACCAAACATCGTGGTATCATTCATTCCGTAATTGCAGCACTGTTTTTCTGGTTTTTTGCCACTTCATTGTGTTACCACCTGTTTGATTACCCTCAATCGCTCTCTTGGATGATTGGCTTTTTTGTATTTTATGGCTTCATTATTCATTTATGTTTGGATGAGTTTTATAGTGTTGATTTCACCAATAAACGTCTCAAAAACTCTTTTGGCACGGCACTTAAAGTCTATGATTATAAAAACTATCAAACTTCAGCTATGATGTTTTTAGCAATGTTCGTTGCATTTTTGATGACACCTGATCCAAAAACTTTTCTCCAATTAGTCAGTAACGGACAAACGTATAGTAATATTTGGGGCAGTTTATTTCCCAATGGTATGTGGTTTAACTTATAGGTGAGTTATGGCAGCAAAAGCAAATAAGAAAAAAATGCCTTTAGCGTATAGTATTATTTTGGTTGTATCGGCAATTTTAGTCATGATTCTGGTTTATAAACAAGTATATCTTGGTAGCCAAATCACCAGCAACTTACCGAAACAACAATTTACTCAAAGTATTGAGGCTTGTTTACAAGAAAATATTCGCCCAACTTTATTGAAATCACTTACAGCACAATCGCCTATCGTTAAAAATTCGTTTGTTGATGTGAGTACGTTACTCAATACCGTTCTTAAGGGTTTATCTTCTTCAATGGTAGACATGAAAATCACCCAGAATTATATTACTGAAATGAAGTTATTAAAAGTGGAAGACTTCTTTGGTAATAATGCCCAAGTTCGTATGACGGGTATGGTTGAGATTGAATCAAGTGCGCCGATGGTTGGTAGCATGGATAATACTAAAGAATATACGACGACCATTTATAAACGTGGTGCAGAACATTATTTCCAACAATTGGCGGTTAAAGAGCGGGACGAAGCTAATTGGGAAGAATGGCGTTGTGCCAAAACTTTTTAAAGAGTGATTATGTTACCTGAACAATCTGATGTACGTTGGAAACAATTAATTGAAGGCGATATTCAATATAATTGTGAAGTAATGGCGGCCAATATGCTGTTAAAGCGTGTTGCTTCCTCAGTATATCAAGATGATTCAGAAGGCAACGTACAGCAATCTATCCAAGAAACGTATCAATTTTTTGTCCGCTATCAATCTATTTTAGAAAATGATATTGTTAATATTTTTGGAAGATAATATAGTTAATTTCGTTTTGAGTGTTAGGACTGGCAATCCTATAAAAATTTAAATATCAATTACTTTTAAAACTCAGGATTGCCAGTCTTGTATCACTTTAAAGTAAAATGACTATATTAGAAGCTATTCTTCATGAGTAGCAACTTACAAATTAAACAACACTTTAACCACTTGTTTATATGAAAGAAAAATAATTTTCTGTGTTACGCCTAAGTTCCAAATCGATATGAGCCGTTATAGATAATCCACTAGCTCAATGCTAAACAATAAAACCCAGCTTCTTGATTTATTTCAACACCTTCCCAGAACTCATAAATAATATCAATGCAGCATTTGATTTTTTGAATAATACATTACTACTTTTTTCATCAAACAAGATTAGAATATAACTATATAACTAATTTCTTAGCCAAGATGGATGGAGAATGTCATGAGCAAACGTATTGTTGTGGACCCTGTCACCCGAATTGAAGGACATTTACGGATTGAAGCTCAGATGGATGAATCAAACCAAGCCATTGCTTCTGCTTATTCATCTGGCACGATGGTTCGGGGGATTGAAAAAATTCTACTAGGGCGTGATCCGCGTGATGCTTGGGCATTTGCACAACGTATTTGTGGTGTCTGTACATTGGTGCATGGCATTGCCTCAGTGCGTTCGGTAGAAGATGCACTTGATTATAAAATCCCACCTAATGCCCAATTGATTCGTAACTTGATGATTGGTGCACAATATATTCATGACCATATAATGCACTTTTATCATTTACATGCCTTGGATTGGGTTGATGTGGTTTCCGCGCTAAAAGCTGATCCCAAACAAACATCTGAACTCGCGCAATCTCTGAGCAAATACGCTAAATCATCTCCTGGTTATTTCAGTGATATGCAAACCAAATTGAAAAACTTTGTTGAAGCAGGACAATTAGGAATTTTTTCACAAGGTTATTGGGGACATCCTGCGTATAAATTACCACCAGAAGCCAATTTGATGGCAGTGGCACATTATATTGAAGCTTTGGCTTGGCAACGCGATGTGGCAAAACTACATACTATTTTCGGTGGTAAAAACCCACACCCTAATTTTTTAGTCGGTGGTGTACCTTGTGCGATTGATTTAAATTCAGATTCGGCTATCAATGCTAAAAAATTGTCTCAAGTCAAAAACATTATTGAAACCATGCAGCAATTTGTTGAACAGGTCTATATTCCTGATACTTTGGCGATTGCAGGCTTTTATAAAGATTGGGCATTTCAAGGTGAAGGCGTGGGTAATTTCATGACTTATGGTGATTTCCCAGCCAGCGGTATCAATGATTCAGGAGATTTCCTAGTACCCTCAGGTGTGATTTTAAATCGTGATTTAAGCCAAATTCATCCTGTTGATTTAAATGCAGAAGATGAAATTCAAGAATTCGTCAGTCATTCGTGGTATCAATATGAACAGGGTAAAGACAAAGGTTTACATCCTTATGATGGCGAAACCGAACTGGATTACAC
>JADGDW010000176.1 GCA_016744725.1 Candidatus Albibeggiatoa sp. nov. BB20
CATATATATTTATCTTTTCAAGAGGTTTATATTTTAAGATTTTGATATATTTGAATTTTATCTGAATCTAAAATAGATATAAAAGTGTCACATTTTTTGAATGAATTTGCGGGTATTTGTCGTTTACCACGACTGGATACTATGCAAAATATCAATTTAAAAATGATAAATTACTTAGCAAAAAAGGGAGAATTTTCTAAATGCGTTACTACAAATTTTTACTGGTTTCAGCTTTATTATTTATGGCATCGGGCTGTGCTGAACTAGGACAAAAAGCGGTTGCCTATCCAAGTGTTAGTTTATCTGGCTTACAGCTTTTAAGCTCTGGATATTCTAAACAAAATTATGAAGTGCAACTCAAAATTGATAATCCTAATGCGTTTCCATTACCATTGAGCAAATTAGATTATGAATTGTTGCTTAATGATACGGTGTTTGCTTCAGGTGTGAATGAAGAGGCAGTCACTATCCCTGCAAATGCTGCGGAAACGATTACATTGCAAGTCACAAGCAATTTTGCAAGCCTTTATGAGCAAGCTCTTTCGCTTGGTAGCAGTATTTTAGGAGGTAATACCAGCCGACAATTTGACTATGGCCTTAAAGGAAATTTATTTTTTGCAGAATGGTTGCCACAAGTACCTTATGACTATTCGGGTAAGGTTGATCTCGGTTTTGGTAGTTTAAAACAGGATTCAAGTCAGTAAAAAGCACCCTTTTTTTGAAATCCAAACGATTATTCATTCTTAATTTGTTTGGGTTTCTCTGAGTCTATTACATCATAACTAGTTGATGGTACTATTAAATTGTAATTTGGACTTGAAATAATTTAGTTTAATAAGTTGTGGATGTGATTTTAAGTCAATCTATGATCTTTTAAATGGCCATAACGTGGTGCATCACGACCATTAAAAATCAAAGAAAATCTATTTTTCGCCCCGTACTTAAATAGCAATATTTTAAGCAAATGGGAGTCAACAGATGTAGGTCAAATTGTAATAATTCAAAATTCAAGAAATGTGAAGTTATTTGTATTTTTATTATTTCAGCAATTACGCATTTTTTTTCATTAACGCTTCAACCAACACAGGTAAAGCTTTATTTAAATAATTTTTAATATCTTTAACAACAACTTGAGAGGTTTGTGCCATTGCTTCTTGTACGCGCTCATTAATAATTTTCTCAAGCTGCTCATTCAAAGCCTGAATTTGCCCCTCGCTTAAACCACTTTCTGCTGCTTCATCACCTTTACTCACAATATCCTTGAGCGTTGGTAATTTATCTTTTTTCCCCATCGTGGAATATCCTTATATCGCTTACCAAAATTGTATTTTTATGAGTAAAATACGACTATTGACACGGCCTTTGCTTCAATAATCACACCAATTATTTCCAAAATAAGGCTAAATTTACTCCCAATAAATTGTAGCTCTTTTATATTCAATAATAATCAAATAAAACTTATCAAACTCTATTTTACTTATCATAGAGTTATCTATTTCGATTATCTGCTTGCATTATTTTTGATACTTTAATGAAACCATACAAAATAAGCTTGTTTTTATACCTAAAATCCCGTAAGCTTTGACCTACGTGTTTAAAACTTTTTATGGACACTGGTTTAGTTTGGAATCTAGTTTTTTATTGTGACGTTACATCTTTGTATGAAATATTATTAGTTAAGCTAGGGTTTCAATTTTTTGATTGACCTCCCCTTGTGGGAGTTATGTAGTATGAGGCTTTTTATGAAATTAGGTACCGTTAAATGGTTCAACGAAACCCGTGGCTTTGGTTTCATTTCTCCACAGGATGGCGATAAAGATGTATTTGTGCATTTCTCCAGCATCCAAAAAGAAGGTTTTAAAACCTTGAATGAAGGGCAAACCGTTGAATATGATGTACGCATGGGACCAAAAGGGCCTCAAGCGACAGTTTGTATACCTCTTTAAACTATTAAAATAGTTTAAAAAATTTAGCCCGTAAGCCCATTGGTTAACGGGTTTTTTTATGTCTTCTTTTAATTCAAAAATTAATCAAAAAAGCCTGTGTATACTCATCAAGCCGTTTTACTACAAGAAGCTGTTACCTGTTTAAATATTCAACCAGAAGGCATTTATGTTGATGGTACATTTGGACGTGGTGGCCATAGCCGTGCAATCTTATCTCAACTCAGCGAACAAGGCCGTTTAATTGGACTGGATCAAGACCCAGAAGCGGTTGCCGCTGGCCATGCTTTAGCTGAACAAGACCCTCGATTTCAAATACTTCATTCTGATTTTGCCTCGGTGGCTCAAGTGATTGCTGGGCTGAATTTGTCGGGAAAAATTAATGGTTTTCTACTCGATTTAGGTGTGTCTTCTCCACAATTAGATGATCCTGAGCGTGGATTTAGTTTTATGCGTGATGGTGCTTTAGATATGCGTATGAATCCAACTCAAGGTCAAAGTTTAACTCAATGGTTAAAATATGCTAAAGAACGAGAAATTGTCGATATTATCAAACGCTATGGTGAAGAACGTCATGCAAAACGGATTACTCGCGCCATTGTAACTGAAAGAGATGTAAAACCGATTGAAACCACGGCTCATCTTGCTGATATTGTGGCAAAAGCACATCCTGCTTGGGAAATTGGTAAGCATCCTGCCACTAAAACATTTCAAGCCTTACGCATTTTTATTAATCAGGAATTAGAGCAGATTGAAACTGTTCTGCCGCAAAGTTTGGAGATACTTGCTCCTCAAGGCCGTTTGGCAGTGATTAGTTTCCACTCGCTAGAAGATCGGTTAGTTAAGCGCTTTATTCGAGAAGAGGCTAAAGGGGATGACTTTCCAGCACATTTACCTGTGACTGTCGATATGTTAAATCCTAAATTAAAACCGCTTGGCAAAGCTATTTACCCTTCTGAAACCGAAATGCAACATAATCCGCGTGCCAGAAGTGCGGTATTAAGAGCGGCTGAACGTTTGAGTTAATTTTGCTGATTATGACAGGATACAATTTGCTATGATAAGGCTTTTCCAATCAACCCATACACTAATAATGATACGAACACTTTTTTTAGGATTTTTACTTGTATTTATAGCGAGTTGTGGCTTTCAGTTACGTGGCAACATAAACTATGGTATTAGTAGCGTTTATATACAATCAGAGGCAGCTGACATCGTAGCCAATCAAGTGAAGCAATATTTAACTACCCAACCCAATATCACTTTGACGACATCTCCTAAAAATACGGATGTGGTTGTTTTGCTAAGCGAGCAGAAATTAGACCGTCGTGTACTCAGCATTTCTGCTAGTTCTGGCCGTTTGGAGGAGGTCGAACTGAGTTTTAAGATTAATGTTGAAATGCGTCAATCTGATGACACTATATTATTGGAACAGCAAACTTTAAGTTACATTCGAGACTATAGTTACAACGAAAAAGCCGTCTTGGCCATGGGAGCTGAAGAAGAATTATTACGCAAAGAATTATTACAAGAAACCACCTTGCAAATTCTACGCATGTTACAAATTGTCAGCAAACAAGTTGAATTAAAATCGAAAAAACCATAAAATAAATTGAATTATCTACTTTATATTCAGTCTATTAAGAGTGCAATCTATTTCGTGATCTAAATCAAGTTGCACTCCAATATATCAATATTATGCTTTGCTTAAATCAGCCGCTTGTAAAGTATTTTCTAATAAACTCGCCACTGTCATAGGTCCAACTCCACCCGGTACAGGTGTAATCCAACCCGCTTGTTGTTGTGCTGTCATATATTCAACATCTCCAGCTAATTTGCCAGATTTTAGACGATTAATACCCACATCAATCACAATCGCTCCTGCTTTGATCCATTCACCCTTAATCATTTCAGGTTGGCCAACAGCCGCAATCACAATATCCGCATTTTTTATTTTTTGAATCAAACCTTTAGTTCGACTATGACAAACGGTGATAGTGCAACGTGCTGCAAGCAATTCTAAAGCCATTGGTCGCCCAACAATATTGGATTGTCCAACAATAACTGCATCTAATCCCACTAAATCTATACCTGTTTTTTCCAACATGGTCATAACACCTTTTGGTGTACAGGGGCGTAATACAGGCATTCTCAATGCCAAACGTCCTACATTATAGGGGTGAAAACCATCCACATCTTTTTCGGCTCTAATCTGTTCTATTACTTTTTGTTCATCAATATGACTGGGTAAGGGTAATTGCACTAAAATGCCGTCAATCTTATCATCTTGATTTAATTGGTCTAACAAACTTAATAACTCAAGTTCAGAGGTTTCAACTGGCAATTGGTGTTGCTCTGAAATAATACCCACTTCATGGCAAGCACGATGTTTATTTTTCACATACACTTTTGAGGCAGGGTTTTCCCCCACTAAAATCACTGCTAAACTGGGTGCACGTAATCCCTCAGCTAAGCGTATATCTACTTGTTTTTTTATGGTTTGACGTAATTCTTTCGCGATAGCTTTACCGTCTAAAACCTGTGCTGTCATATCGATTCCTTATTCAAGCAGTTAAAAAAATATTCTACTGCAAAAATGGATCGTTGTGTAAATCAATACGCTAAACAACAGGCATTATGCAAGGCAACAGTATTTGTCCAATAGAAATTTTGCTCTTCAGCACTGTTTTGAATTCTATAGTCAATTTCGTTTTGGGTGTTAGGACTGGCAGTCCTGTTATTGTTTAAATATCAATCAGTTTTAAAATCTAGGACTGCCAGTCCTGTATCACCTTAAAGTAAAACGACTATAATAATTAAAAATCCATCAATAGCTATAAATAGTTATTTTGATCGTTTTATATCTAAAAACAAGCAATTATAAGTGGTATCATCATTGATAAATAACAAGCATGAGATTTATATTGCACCTAATCAACTGAAAAATATCATGTGTTTCATGGTTTTTGCATTAATGTCTGAAACAATAACCTGATAAATTATCATGTAAAAAACAGCAATAAAAAATATTGATTTTAATCTGTCCGAGGCAACTCAATATTAAACGCTGATTTTGAAAGATATTCATCAATGGTAGGCTTTTTTGTTTATTGCTAGAAGGCCATAATTAAAATTCGATATTGCCAATTATTATGAAGAAAAACTATTATAACATTCTCGAAATTTCCCCTCAGGCAACCACTGAGCAAGTCAAAATGGCCGTCGTACAGCTCGGCAGGAAATATGCGGCTAAAGCTCAGAAAAATAAGGTTGCGCGTACTAAACTTGATGACATCCAACAAGCATACAAGGTGTTATCTCACCCTCAGCGTCGCAAATATCATGATGAAGACTTGGCAGAACAAAACCTGAATACGCCACAACCAGTGGAGCAAAAGCAACCAAGTCAAACTATTACAGCAAAACGGGATAAATTACGGGAATTAACTAAGCTTTTTTTAAACTCACGTCCAATTGCAGAACAAAGCCTGAATACGCCAAAACCAGTGGAGCAAAAGCAACCAAGTCAAACTGTTACAACAAAATGGAGTAAGTTGCAGGAATTAACCAAACTTTTTTTAAACTCAAAGTCAATTGCACAACAAAACCTGAATACACCACAACCAATAAAACACAATCAATCGAGTCAACCTATTGCAGCAAAACAGGATAAATTACGGGAACTAACCAAGCTTCCTTTAAATTCAAGGCAAATTGAAGCCAAAAAAAACAGTTATGGCTTATTTAGTGACGAGACGATTTTATTTTATTCTAAGCCACATTTTTTATCCTGTTTAGATATTGCTGCACTGACTTTGATCATTTTATCTTCTTATTTGTATATCACCGATCCGTTAAAAGATTATATGCCAATGGTCACTTTATGGTTGCCTAGCCAGCTCAGTACGGTTTTACCTCAGCTCTCACTTTGGAAACTGGGTATGGGGACGATGTTAATCATGGGCATTGCTATCGAGTTGGAAGTCATTGTCAATAAGTTTTCGACTGAATTATTGCTGACTCAAAATCGGATTATTACCAAAACAGGAGCTTTAGGCAATAAAAAGATCGAGATTAAACTAAATGCAATGGAAAGTGTCAGTATTCAACAAAGTTTGCTAGGGCGTTTATTTAATTATGGTGCAATGATTATTACAGGTACAGGACAGGGAAAAGTGGTGCTTAGAAATATTGCAGCTCCACATAAGATGAGCCATTTAATTTGGTTTCATATCAAAGCTAAAAAAGAATAGAAACTTTAGCTCAAAGGCTGCCACTTATTAATCAACAGGCAGTCTTGTTTATAGTTTCTCATCTCTAGTCATCTTCAGTTATTCCCGTCAATTGACTACTTAGACGTGGTACAAGCTCACTGAAAATGCCTGCTAAATCTTTACGGTTAAGTTTGTTAGCTCGCAAACCGTCAATTTCCAGCTTTAATTCTGTAAATAAGCGACTGTTCTTCTCATTTTGTTGCCGAACTTGTTGAATAAAATCTTTTAGAATATCCCGCAATTGTTTCTGTTCATGGGTAAATTTGGCACTGGCTTGATTTAATTTCTGTTCAAACTGTTGTTCTAAATTACCAACCGCTGTTTGCAAGTCAGTGTGCTGGGTTTGATTGTTCTGCTGTTCTGTACTGAATTGCTTGTTTAGTTGAGCCACTTCTTGGGTTAACTGTTGTTTAATCGCTTGTAGCTCGCTATTAAACTGTTGTTCAACCTTGTTAATTTCTTGCTGTAACGCCGCATTTAAATCAACATATTGCGAGTCTAATTGGCCTAAATGGGAATCGTATTGATTAACGTATTGACCAAATAAAAGACTACGAATCTGTTCTAAATTTTCCTGAGTTCCTACCTGATTCATATGACTGCTCCTGTTGCATGTAATAACATCTCTTCTGCATGAGCTAAGGTTTGTTCTGTCATTTCCACACCACCTAACATTCGCGCTAACTCCTCAATCCGCTGCTGACGCTTAAGCCAATGCAACTGGGTATGTGTACTCTGAGTATTAATGGTTTTCTTGACTTGCAAATGCTGGTCGCCTTGACTAGCTACTTGCGGTAAATGAGTGATGCATAAAATTTGTCGCTGCTGACCTAAATCACGTAGCAATTGCCCGACAATTTCAGCTACGCCACCACTAATACCTACGTCCACTTCATCAAATATCAAGGTAGGTACACCACTATGTTGTGCAGTAATGACTTGAATCGCTAAACTGATGCGTGAAAGCTCACCGCCTGATGCAACTTTATGCAACGGTTTTGGCGCGTGTCCTGGATTGGTTGAAACCAGAAAGTTAATATTATCCATACCATATAAACTAGGCACTGCTTCAGGATTGGCATTTACAGCAATCACCAATTGACCGCCTGACATGCCTAATTGCTGCATATTTTCAGTAATCTTGACCGCTAAATCGTCAGCAATGTGTTCACGTTGTTGATGTAATTGTTCCGCAGCATGTTGATAATGTTCAAAGGTTTTCTGTAGCTGTAATTCTAGCTCTGCCGCCCGTTGTTCATAATTTTCTAACTCATTCAACTGAGCATTTAATTTTTCAAAATAAGCCGGTAAAGCTTGATAATGCACTTTATGCTTACGCGCCATATCTTGTAATTTAGCTAAATACTGTTCTACAAACTGTAAACGCTCGGGGTCTAATTCTAAATGATCGATATAATGACGTAATTCACTACTGGCTTCTTGAGCTTGAATTAAAGCTTCATTGAGTAAATTATTGATATTGTCCAAACGACTATCATATTGCTGTGATTCTGTTAGTAAATTAACCGCTTGGCTAAAATCTGATAAAATGGTGCTGTTGGTTTCACCATCTAATAAACTCAATACAGTTTGACTGTTTTCCAATAACTTTTGAGCATGGGCTAAACGCTGATGTTCTTCTTCAATCTTTTGAATGCTATCGGCGGTTAATTCCAAGGTTTCTAATTCTTGAACTTGATAGCGTAATAATGCTAAACGGGCTTCTCGATCCTGACCGTTACCACCAAGCTGGGTTAATTCAGTCTGACATTGTTTCCACTTCAGATAAACTTGTTGTACCGCCTGCAATACTGTTAAATCTGTTGCTAAATCATCTAAAGTACGACGTTGAATTTCTGATTTTAAGAGTGATTGATGCGCATGTTGCCCATGAATATCCACTAATAAATCGCCGAAACTTCTTAAATTTTGTACAGAAACCGCAGTTTGATTAATTGAGGCTTTCGAGCGGCCATTTTTACTGATAAGGCGTTTAATTGTCACCGTCTCAGTATCTGAATTTAGATTTTGGCTTTGTAACCAAGCCCGAGTCATTTCTGTATTATGAAATTGGGCTTCAATTTGTGCATGATCGCAATCTTGCCTCACACTACCACTGTCTGCTCGGCCGCCTAATATCAGCCCTAGCGCATCAATCAGAATGGATTTACCTGCACCTGTTTCCCCTGTAATAATGGTCAGACCTTTATCAAGTTGAAGTTGTGATGTTTCTAC
>JADGDW010000289.1 GCA_016744725.1 Candidatus Albibeggiatoa sp. nov. BB20
ATTTCCCACAATATCTTGTTAAACCAAAAGGATCATTGTATTTAATAGGGTCTCCCATAACGTAAGCATACCGATTGAGAGATTGCCCATTTTCTATACCACCCAACAAAATATCCTGATTGATAAAGCGACGAAGGTCTGGAGAATAGAATCTGGCTCGCATGTAGTACAAGTCATTGGCATCAGTCATTACGCCGTACTGGCCATTAAACAAGAAAGGGGTGTCGTGTGTGGGTTGGGTGAGTAATTCACCAAATGGAGAGTACCAGGTTGCATTTTTTGGAATATAAACAACAATGCCTTTGTCAACGAAATATAATTTATGGTTTACTCTTCTAAAAATTCCACATCAATTCTATCAACTCTCAACTTAACAAACTTCCCTTCCAAGTCTCCATATTCAGCTAATAAAACTTCATCGGTTTCAAATTGAATTCCACAATCAACCATACCATCTTTCAGTTGTCCTTTAAGCCAGTAGGCAAAATAATCAAAACTTTCTCCAACTCTTTCAAAGCCAATATCTGATGTACCCTCAAGTTTTAAAACTTCATAATCATCAAAAATCATAAAATTAAAAGAAACCCAATATTGTTTTCTAGCATAAATTTTGTAAGGACAGATACTAGCGAAGCAAGTAAGCTCAATACCATTGATATTCAAGTTTACTTCTTCTTCAACATTCTCATCAATACTATTTAATAGCACAAAGTATTTGCTCATTACTGATTACTCATTAAGTAAGTGGAAATTATTATTTTCATATTGTGCCCATATAAGGAGGGAAGTAAAAGACTTTATTATCCATGCTTTACCCATTTTCAATAGGCACAATGACGAGTTTATTTTGTCAGATTGGCATTACTACTTGGAGCAATCACAACCTGAAGGGTTGATGGTTTTATCCTTGTTATCTCCATTTAGCGTTCTCCAAAAATCTTTTCCAGTTTTAGGATGTAAAGTTGTAATCTCACCCCGTTTGTTTGTTCCTACAAAAGCAAATGTAGACTCTCCTTTACTAGAATTTCTCATAAACTGCACATAGCCCGTTCTAATTTCACCTTTGTAATCATATTGGACTTCAATGCCAGTTTGTACTACGTCTCGTGCCATAGCCAAATATTCATCTGCTGATTGTGCTCCAAATCGTCTACCATGCTTATTAAAATGATCTAAGAATTTTTCTTGATTGGCAAAATCATAAGGTTTTCTTACAGTTTGTTTTAAGGCTAATTCTATAGCTTCAATAAGCTTTTTCTTTTGGAAGCCAACAACTAAAGAGCCACCTCCACTAGGTATAGCCATACAAATTGCAACAACATCAGAGCTAGTGTTGAATACATCTATGGCAAATAATATTCCCTCTATAGTTTGTTCACCAGTTGAGACAATTCCTTCTCCATTCCCAAACCCAGAATCATTAAATCCTTCAGAGTATTCACCACTGACATCTTCTAATCCAAACGGGTCAACTCGTGAGATAACTCTACCTCTCACATAAGCATATCGATTCAAACTCTGCCCATCAGCAATATTGCCTAATAAAATATCCTGATTGATAAAGCGACGAAGGTCTGGAGAATAGAATCTGGCTCGCATGTAGTACAAGTCATTGGCATCGGTCATTACGCCGTACTGGCCATTAAACAAGAAAGGCGTGTCGTGTGTGGGTTGGGTGAGTAATTCACCAAACGGTGAGTAATCAAACCGCTCAACCACTTTCCCATCCATATCAGTCAACGCAACAGTGCTACCTCTTAAATCATAATGATAAGTGAGATATTCACCATTGGTTTCCTCACCAATCAAGCCTAAGCCATAGACATAATAAGTTGTTTCACCATTTGGCTTAGTTCGGACTAGAGCTTGACTTAAATTAGGCTGAGAGTTGATGACATACTGCGTATCATTAACAGCAATGCGTTGATTTTCTGCATCATATTGATAACTCACATCACCTGCTTGCATCAAGAGATTACGTGAATTAAAGCTAAACTCAACGCTTTCACCACCTAACACCGCTTGCAATAAATTACCATCTTTATCAAATACAGTTGGGGTTTGCTGAACTT
>JADGDW010000290.1 GCA_016744725.1 Candidatus Albibeggiatoa sp. nov. BB20
CCTCATGTACCATGTTATCTAGTTGTTCTAATAGTAAAAATGTTTGTTCGCCCTTGATAGGGAAATCTAATGCCAACGTCACGCCTTTGCGGGGAAATGACAACATACCGGGGGATTCGAGTTCGCCAAAGGTTTTTAAGACTGCTAAAAATGAGCTTAAACCTGATTTAGCAATGGTTTGTAAAATTGTTCGTATGACTTGATGATCTTCATAAGGGACAACGAATTGATACTGTAAAAAGCCATTTGTACCGTATAAACGTTTCCATTCTAAAACGGAGTCTAACGGATAGAAAAATGGATCGTAATCGACAAAATCTTCTATTATTGGCACTCGTTGTTTGTGATACAACAAGAAGTTAAATGCCTTTACAGTCAATGAGTTTAAAGCAAAACTAGGTAGATTAATCGGCATGGTTCGCATCGCTTCAGGCAATTTTTGCACCAATGGCGGCTTCCAATTCGGCGGCAACTCTTTTAATTCATCTTCGGTTACATGATTGCCACGAAAGAAAATACCGCGCCCCACATTGTCACCTTGAGCAAGACAATCAACCCAAGCCATCGTATACTCATATTTTTGATCTGATTCAGCCGATAATCGAAAAAAGTCTTCTAAATTGGCAAATTTTACGATTTGTTGATGAAGCGCACGATGATGAATCGGTCGTAAGTGAAATTCAGCCCATGTAATCAAACCTGTGAGGCCTAGGCCACCAATGGTTGCATTGTAATATTCAGTTTTATTTTGTGGAGAACATAGGTGACGCTGACCATCAGATGTGACTAACTCAAATTGAGTAATATGTCGCCCAAACGTGCCTGCTCGATGGTGATTTTTTCCATGTACATCATTGGCAATTGCACCACCAACCGTGACAAATTTAGTACCAGGAGTCGTCGGTAAGAACCAGCCGCGCGGCACAAAGTGCTGTAAGATTTCTGCAAAGCTGACACCCGCCTCACAGCGCAATAAACCTGTTGTTTCATCAAAACTAATAAAACGATTCAGTTGACGAGTATGCAATAATAATCCATTATTATTTAAACACACATCGCCATAACTTCGACCTAGACCATAAGGTAAGATATTGGATCTATTGTCAAGAGGTAAGATTTCATGTCGCCATCGTATGGTTTTAACTGTTTGCGATACGCGGGGAAAACGCCCCCAAGATTCAAATTGCTGTGTCATAAAAACCGATTGCCCTTAAAAAATACACAGAGATGTTGCCAAAAAATTGGCAGTCATGAATCTGAACATTGTACTCTAGTTTAAGCCCAAGCTGGGTAGGCCATCTCCAACTAAACGGGTATGAGCGTGTTAAAGCATGAATTTATCTCACTTTTGATGAACAATAAATGCTACGCCATAATGTCATGGCTTAGTAAGCTGGTATACGATGTGCTGACTAAATTTATATTAGCTATTTTTACTTAATTTGATAGTTCAACACTTTAAATGATTTTTATAAAATATTTCAATAAGTTGCAATATTTTCACTCCGTTTTAACTGATTAATTTTATATGTATTTAAAAATATCTGAATCATTGATCGTTGTTAACTAATTATTTAGGAACTGTTTCATGGCGAAAGTCATACAAGATTATATGATGTATGTTGTGTTGGTGCTATTAGGTGTGCTGGGCAATATATTTCATATCCCATTGCTATTTGGGCTTGATTTCATGTTTGGCAGCATTGCGGTGATGATTATTTTAAACCGCTATGGCTTGCGCGAAGGCATTTTAGCGGCTCTAATTATCCATAGTCCCACTTTGTTTCTTTGGGGACATTCTTATGCTTTAGTCATTTTTGTGTTGGAAGCAATTTGGGTAGGTTGGTTGCTGCAAAATACCCAGCCTGAACGACGCAATCTAGTGTGGTATGACACTTTATTTTGGGTTTTTATTGGAATGCCACTAGTGTGGTTATTCTACAGCTTTATGATGCAAATGGGTTATCAAGCGGTATATTTGGTCGCATTTAAGCACAGTGTCAATGGCATGTTCAACGCGCTATGGGCAAGCATGATTATCGCGTATACGCCTTATGGTAAAAAATATTTT